>CALZEK010000059.1 GCA_945639745.1 uncultured Bacillaceae bacterium | reverse complement strand
ATTGTATTACCAATTGATTTACTCATCTTACGACCATCACCATCTAAAACCATACCATGACTTACAACACTCTTATATGGAGCTTTACCTGTAATTGCTACTGCAGTTGAAAGTGATGAGTTAAACCAACCACGATACTGATCACTTCCTTCTAAATATAAATCTGCAGGACGACGATGATCTTTACGATGCATTAAAACAGCTTCATGTGAAGAACCTGAATCGAACCAGACATCCATAATGTCTGTTTCTTTTGTAAATTCTCCATTTGGACTGTGCTCTGAAGTAAAGTTTTCAGGTAATAATTCTTTTGCGCTCCATTCAAACCAAATATTTGAGCCATGTTCTTTGAATAACTCTGAGACATGATCAATTACTTCTTTGTTAATTATTGGTGTATCGTCTTCACCATAAAAGACAGGTATAGGTACTCCCCAAGTACGTTGACGTGATATAGTCCAATCTTCACGATCACGAACCATATTATAAAGTCTAGTCTCTCCCCAATGTGGATGCCAGTTAACTTCTCTAATTTCATTTAAAATATTTTCTCTAAAAGCTTTAATTGATGCAAACCACTGAGATGTTGCACGGAAAATTGTTGGTTTTTTCGTTCTCCAATCATGCGGATACGAGTGTGTAATAAATGTTAATTTTAATAAAGCACCTTTTTCTGTTAATTTATCTGAAACTAATTTATTACCATCATCGTAGAAAACACCTTCAAATCCTGGTGCTTCATTTGTGAAATATCCACGCTCATCTACAGGACAAATTGCTTCTACACCATATTCTTTTGCAACATAAAAGTCTTCTTCACCATGACCAGGTGCCGTATGAACACATCCTGTTCCTGCTTCTGTCGTGACGTGTGTTCCTAACATAGTTAAAATGTCACGTTCATAAAATGGATGTTTTGATACAATTTTATCAGCTTGACGTCCCATGAATGAATCTATAACTTTTGGTTCATCCCAATCAAACTCTTCTACAAGAGGATCTAAAAGATCATGAGCTACTACATATTTTTCACCATTAACTTCAAACACATCATATTTCAAATCAGGATGTAAACTAACACCTAAACTAGCAGGGATTGTCCATGGAGTTGTTGTCCAAATAATAAATTTAGTACCTTCTTCAACGACACCTTTACCATCTGTAATCTCATAAGTGACATAAATAGATGGTGAGCGTTTATCTTGGTATTCAATTTCTGCTTCAGCTAAAGCTGACTCTGAAGATGGAGACCAAAACACTGGACGTAAACCTTTATAAATATAACCTTGATTTGCCATTTCTCCAAAAACTTTAATTTGTGCAGCTTCATAATCTTTTGTTAAAGTTATATATGGATTTTCCCAATCTCCTCTTGCTCCTAAAGCTTTTCTTTGTTCACGTTGACGATTCACTTGGTCCATTGCATAATCAGCACACATTTGTCTAAATTCAGCAATTTCTAATTTTTTACGATCAACTTTTTTCTTTTTAGCTAAAGCTGTTTCAATTGGTAAGCCATGTGTATCCCAACCTGGAATATATGGAGCATGAAAACCTGACATCGATTTATAACGTGTAATAAAATCTTTTAATATTTGGTTTAAAGCATGTCCTATATGTAAATCACCATTTGCATAAGGAGGTCCATCATGTAAAATAAACGAAGGTCTTCCTTCAGTTCTTGTTAAGCTCTGTTCGTATAATTTTTCTGTTTCCCACTTTTCTCTTCTTACTGGTTCTTTATTTGGTAAATTTCCTCTCATTGGAAATTTTGTTCTTTGCATCTGTAATGTTGGTCTATAATCCACTATTATTTCCCCCTCAAATTTCGTTCATTTCTATTAATTTAAACAATAAAAAAGCCCTCAACATCCCCTGTAAAGGGACGAGAAGACTCGCGGTACCACCCTTGTCAATTCATACTAACTTGAATTTACTTAACTTATTCGTAACGTGAATGATACGTTCATTCTTAAAGTTATTTCAGAATGAATACTCAGGAGTGATTTTCTAAATGATTTTCTATATCGGGCTCGCACCAAATCCCAATTCGCTGAATAGTCCATCAATTTATACTTTTTCCTTCATTGTATTTATCTTTATTCTATTTTGATTCTTCGATACCTTGATCAGCAGCAATGCTGTTTTCTGGTTTTAAGACATCATCCATATTAAAAAAGTCATCCCAATCTTCATTGTTTACCATATCCAATTGTGACTCAATTAACATTTTCAAGCGTGTTCTAAATACTTTAGCTTGACGACGTAATTCTTCTGTTTCAAGAGCTACATTTCTAGATTCACTTAACGCTTCATCTATTAAGCGATCAGCATTTTTTTCAGCTTCTTTTATAATTAAGTGTGATTCTTTACGCGCATTCTCTTTAACATTGTCTGCTGTTTCTTGCGCTATTGCAATAGATTTATTTAAAGTTAATTCCATTTCAGCAAAACGATTTAATCGCTCTTCCATTTCTTTAACTTGATCTTCTAACGCATTCTTTTCTCGAATTGTCAATTCATAATCTTTTATAATTTGATCTAAAAAATTGTTTACATCATCTTCATCATAACCTCTAAAACCTCTAGCAAATACTTTATTATGAATATCTAATGGTGTCAAAGCCAAAAAAACACCCCCTTGTCTGCTCTTTCTAAAACAACCTTAAAATTATTATATAACAATTTCTTCAAAATTTATAGTTTTCTCTTATTTATTCTATGTTTTTAAAACAGCTGTTGTTACAAACGTTCTATGTTTACGTGATTTTCCACCAATTTCCAAAATTCGACTACGTCCTAAACCTCTTACAGACATTAAATCTCCTTCTAAAATAATCATTGCTGGATCTTCAACTATTTTAAAATTCACTTTTACAAATTTACGGTTAATTAATTCCGCCGCTTTACTTCGCGAAATTCGGTAAGTTTCTTTAACTAAGTTATCTAAGCGCATTGAACTTACTGAATGCGTTTGTTCTTTCCATATATCTGTTCTTTCTAAATGTTGATTTAACGGCACTTCTTCTAATTGGATATTTGCTCGATTGATTGCATTTAAATTAGCTTGAACAAAAATGCCAATATCTTTAGTCGTGTAAATTTGTAATTGATCATTATTAATGATAATATCTCCCATTTTTTTACGTTCAAGACCTAAACCTAAAAAAGCACCCATAACATCACCATGTTGAATATTTACAAACTTTTTTGTGAAATTAGCTTGGTATAGTATAATTTCAAAATCAGTCACATCAGTTTGTTCATAATAAGGTGCTATAATCGCTCTTTTTCGTTCAGCATCTGTATCTCCACCAAAAAATGAAACGATTATATCTTCATTTGTTTTTCCAATAACACCGTTAACTATTTCTCTTTCACGTGGATCTAAAAAGTCAGTTAATTGCGTTATATAAAAGGTTTCAACTTGTTCTTTCCAAGTTAACACCTGATCAACAAATGCATGCTCTTCTTTCCTATAATGTTGATAAATCGACATTTATAAAAGACCTACCATACGAAATACTTGAAGTAAACCACCTAATGCAAGACGCAAAGCAAAAATAGCAACTATTGGCGATAAATCAAGTCCACCTAATGGCGGTATGATTCTTCTAAAGATTTCTAAGTAAGGTTCAGTAATTCCTGCTAATAATTGACCAAACGACGATTCTCTAGCCCCGGGAAACCATGACATAAGAATATATATTATTAGGGCCCAACTATAAATTAAAACAATGTTTTGTAAAAATAAAGCAACTGCAGTCATTTATTTACCACCTTCTTTAATTCCATTTCTAAATTCAATAATTTTTCTACTTGCTCTTTTAATAGCATAGACATTTATATTAATAAAATCAACAAATCTATCTATACTTAATGGATTGAAAACTGTTACGTGCTGCCATCATTTTTTTAAGAACTTAACTACCTACTAGTTCTGAACCTAATCTTATATGGGTTGCACCTTCTTCAATAGCTATTTCATAATCATTACTCATTCCCATTGATAAATATTCACAAGGTGCATGGTCTAGCTTTTTATCTCTAATCGCATTGCGTAATGTTGCTAATTGTTTAAAAACAGACCTTATCTCTTTTTCATCATCAATATGGGGAGCCATGGTCATTAAACCAACAATTCGAACCTTTTCATATTGAGATAAATGATTAATAAATTCATCAACTTCGTTAATTTTTAAGCCATGTTTATAATATTCTTCGCTTAAATTAACTTGAATAAAAAAATCCTTTATTTCTTCTGATCGACTATTTATTTGTTTGGCTACTGACAATCTATCTAAAGAATGAATTGAGATTATTTTATTCACAACATCTTTTACTTTTCTTGATTGTAAAGTACCAATAAAATGAAATTTTGCGCGAGAATTTAAATGACTGTATTTATCAACAAGTTCTTCTGCTCGATTTTCACCGAGATCAAAAACACCTGTATTTAAAAGTTCTTGAGCACGTTCAATAGAAACATATTTCGTTACGCCAATAATATTTATCTCTTCTGGATTACGATTTACTTTTTTACATGCCTTATTAATATTTTCTTTAATATTATTTAAGTTTGTCAAAATTGACAATTGTTATTCTCCTTTCGAATAATAACTATAAAATAAAAACGAGTAGCTAAACTACTCGTTTTTATCTATTTATCTATTACGATTTCTATTTCTTAAAAATGTTGGAATATCTAGTGTGTCATCTTCTTTTTGTTCTGGTTCTTGTTCCTCAACTTCATTTCTATTATTTTGAGCTTGGTTATTTTGAGGCTGTGGATGACGTTGCGTCTCATTAGGACGACGCGACTCTGGTTTTTGCGCTTGACGTTTTTGAGGACGAGTTTCATCAAAACCTGTCGCAATAACTGTTACTATTACTTCTTCTGTTAAGTTTTCATTAATAACATTACCAAAGATAACATTCACTTCACTATCTGCTGCTGAAGTAACTAAATCTGCTGCTTCTTGTACTTCAAATAGACTTAAGTTTTCGCCACCTGAGATATTCATTAATATTCCTTGTGCACCATCTATAGAAGTTTCAAGTAATGGTGATGAAATTGCTTTTTTAGCAGCTTCAGCCGCACGATTCTCTCCATTTGCTACTCCAATACCCATAAGTGCTGAGCCTTTATCTGACATAATTGTTTTAACGTCAGCAAAGTCAACGTTAATTAAACCAGGTTTTGCTATTAGGTCTGAAATCCCTTGAACACCTTGTCTTAATACGTTATCTGCTTCTCTAAAGGCTTCTGTCATTGGCGTGTTTTTATCGACAATCTCAAGTAAACGATCGTTCGGTATAACAATTAGCGTATCAACGCTTTCTTTTAATTGATCAATTCCTGCTGCTGCTTGACGTTGACGACGTGCACCTTCAAATGAAAACGGACGTGTTACAACACCTACAGTAAGTGCACCTAAATCTTTTGCAATTTGAGCAATTACAGGTGCGGCTCCTGTACCAGTTCCTCCACCTTTACCAGCAGTAACAAATACCATATCTGCACCTTTAAGTACTTCTTCAATTTGTTCTTTGCTTTCTTCAGCTGCTTTCTTTCCAACTTCTGGATTTGCACCTGCGCCTAAACCTCTTGTTAATTTACCACCGATTTGCATTTTTATTTCTGCTTTTGACATATTAAGTGCTTGTGCATCTGTGTTAACAGCGATGAACTCTACACCTTCAACACCATGATCGATCATTCGGTTAACAGCATTGTTTCCTCCGCCACCTACTCCGATAACTTTAATTGTTGCTAATTGATCTATTTCTGTTTCAAACTCTAACATAATCTGTTCCTCCTAGTATGTAAATGATATACATTTTTATTGTTTATTCAAAAAAGAATTTAAAGAAATTTTGAAACTTTGATTCTTTTGCTTCTGATTCGTCTGTCTTATTATTTTTTGATTTTGACTTACCTTCTGATTTTTCTGGTATATCTGTTTCTAATACTGTTAAAGAAGGGCTCAGATCTTTACCTTGTATTTTTGCATTATTTGGAGCAAATTGCAATATTCCTACTCCTGCTGTAAATTGTGGTTCACGGACTCCCATATAATCTGGAATTGCAATTCGAGCGTGACCCATAAATATTTCTTGTGCAAGTTCTAAAGTTCCTTGCATTTTCATTGTACCACCCGTTAAAACAAAGCCACCTCTTAAGTCTTCAAAGCCCATTTTTATTATTTCTTGTTGAGCTAAATTAAATATTTCTTCTACTCTTGCTTCTATCATATCAGAAATTTCTAATTGGTTGTATGTTTCTTGTTGGTTACTTCCAATAATTGTTGCTTTAAATGATTCTTCCTCTGAAGCATGTCCATAATACGCATGGCCATATGATTTCTTTATTTCTTCAGCATCAATTGTAGAGGTTCTTAAACCAATTGATAAATCCTTGGTAATGTTATTACCACCTAGTGGAATGACATTAGTTGCTGCTAGATGACCATTTTCAAATACTGATACCGTTGTAGTCCCACCACCGACATCAATTAAAGCTACTCCTAAATTCTTTTCGTCAGAAGATAACGCTACTGTTCCAGCTGCTAATGGTTGTAAACATATGTCTGACACTTCTAATCCAGCATGCTCTACACACTTTAAAATGTTATGTAAAGCTGTTTTTGAACAGGTAATTAACGTTCCTTCCATTTCTAAACGAACACCTATCATACCTCTTGGATCTGTTATTTCGTCTAATCCATCAACAATAAATTGTTTTGGAATAACATCTATTACTTCTCTTTCAGGAGGTATTGACATAACTTGTGCTCCATCAATAACTCTTAAGATATCTTCATCACTTATTTCATTGTTTTCACTTTGGACTGCCACTACACCATGACATGGTTGTAAGTTAATATGACTACCATTAATACCTACAACAACAGAATCTATTTTCAAACCCACCATTCGCTCTGCTTGTTCTACTGCCGATTTAATAGATTGAACTGTTTGATCAATATCTACAATTGAACCTTTATTTAATCCTTTTGATATTGATGTACCCACACCTATTATATTTAAAGAATCTTCTTTAACTTCACCTATAATTACTTTCACTTCAGATGTTCCTATATCTAAACTAACTACTACTTCACCTTTACTCATTAACAGGCACCTCCTAATAAACTTTAAATTTTTTAATTTTTCTCTTCAAAATAAGACCCTTTACCAATATGAATGATTCCTTGTTTTGTAGAGTCTAGTTGTAAAACAATTGAGGGATACACTTTCATATTATCTGCAAAGCCTCTAATTGTTGTGTCTACCACAAAACCATCTACCATAAACATTTCAATTTTATATTCATTATTTTTAGCTGGCGTCCAATATATTTCAGAAATCATTTTGAATATATTTTCAGGTAGTTCATTTAATTCTTCAGCCATTCTTTTTAAAATTTCTTCATCTTTAAATTCATGCAACAAAGGTGCACTACTGTAATCAAATATATTTGCTTCATTTTTAATTATATTACCATCTTCTAGAATAGCTTGATAATCTTTATTATTTTTTATATAGCCTATAACTTTATATTCTGTTACATCAATTATAACAGTAGATGGTAAGTCTCTTTTTATTTTTACTGATTTAATAATCGGATTTTTCTCTAATTCAAATTGTTTTTTATTAGAATTAAGATTCCAAATATTTGTATCAGTATCAATTTTTGTCATCTCAATTAGTTTCGATTCAGAGAATACT
>CALZEK010000058.1 GCA_945639745.1 uncultured Bacillaceae bacterium | reverse complement strand
ATACTCTTTTAATGTAAATAATTTATTTTTAACTTTTAAAAACTTTTGATTGATTAATTGTTTATGGTCATGTGTCATCGTTAAAATGATATCAGCCCAATCAATTAATGCTTGAGTAACAGGTTGTGAAGTATGATTACATGTAATACCTACTTCCGATAAAACCTCTTTTGTTCCTTCGCTTATTGGAACACCTAGCGCGGCATAGATACCAGCTGACTGAACTGAGTGTTCACTTGACTTAAATTTTAATACAGCTTCTGCCATCGGACTGCGACAAGTATTTCCAGTACAGATAAATAATACTTTCATCTTATCCTCCATCTATTTACATGTTAAATATACCATATTTATTAAAATATTGTCTGAAATTTAGATTTAAATAATTTTAGTTGAAGCACGGGTTAGTCGATCCATAACTGCTATACCTAAACCAACTTTTTTATATGTTTCAGCAATAATCACATCATAAGTACCTTGTTCAAAAGAACGTAATCCTTCATAAAGATTACTCGCTATTTCTTCTATTGTTGTACCTAATTTATAATTTGATTCAAGATGTATTTTTTTTGCAGTTTTATCACTTAATAAAATTCCTACATTTTTTCCTTGAGCTTGGTAGGCACTAATTTCTTTCTTTAACTTGTCACTGTTTCCCTCTACTAAGATAAGTGGAATAGCAGGTGCATAATGTTTGTATTTCAAGCCTGGTGATTTAGGTATATTATTTTCTGCTTGCTTAGTTTTAACCAGTTTTATATGCAATATTTGTTCAATCATCTGTTCTGTAATACTCCCATAACGTAAAACATGAGGTCGTTTTCCAGTACAGTCAATAACTGTTGATTCTAAACCAACTCCTGTATTACCTCCATCAATAATAAGAGGTATTTTTCCTGACAGATCATTAAAAACATGCTCTGCTGAGGTAGGGCTTGGCTTTCCAGATAAATTAGCACTCGGTGCTGCAACTGGAAAGTCACAAGCATTAAGAAGCTGTAATGCGACAGGATGTGCTGGTATGCGAACTGCTATTGTATCAAGTCCTGCCGTCACTTTTTTTGAACAACTGTTATTATGTTTTAATATATATGTAATTGGACCCGGTGAAAATTCATTAATTAATTTTTCAACATATGCAGGAATTTCTTTAACAATCTGCTTTAATTGTTCATAATTTCCAACATGAGCAATCAGCGGATTATCACTTGGTCGGCCTTTTGCTTCATATATTTTTTTAATTGCCTGGTTATTGGTCGCATCTGCCCCTAGACCATAAACTGTTTCAGTTGGGAATGCGACCAGCTCACCATCATTTAATAATTTAACAGATTGCTTTAAATGAGCTTCACTTAAGATTCCTTCGCTTGTTATTTTATATTGAATTGTTTTTATGATTTTTCACCTCTCTTTTAATTCAGCCATAATTATTCTGTCTTTGGCATTGAGATCTTTTTTTATCTTTACTTGATAGTTAGGTAAAACTTTATTATACATATCAATTAGTGAGCTTGCTTGTGTATGACCTATTTCAAAATAAATAGCTTGTGGCTCTTCTGCTAATTCAGCTATTTGGTGCATAATTGTTTCATAAGCTGCCAACCCTTTATTTTTTGCAAACAAAGCTTGGTGCGGATCAAAATCTTTTACAGTATCACTTAAAGTTGGTAAATCAGCATGATCTATATAAGGTGGATTAGACACAATGATATTAGGCTCTAGCTGAGATTTTATAATTGGTTCTAAAAAATCACCTTTTAAAAACTGAATATTGACATCATGTAACAAAGCGTTTTTCTTTGCGACAATTAGCGCTTGGTTGGAAATATCTGAAGCAATGATTTGAGCGCGTTTAAAATGTTTAGCTAAAGTAATAGCAATCACACCGCTACCTGTACCTAAGTCAACAAATGTTAGTTTTGTATCTTGAGGATAGGTATTAATCATTAAATCAACTAATTCTTCTGTTTCTTGTCGGGGAATAAGCGTATGTTCGTTAACAATAAACTTTTCACCATAAAAGTAATCATAACCTATTAAATGTTGAACCGGCTTACCTGTGTTTATATGGTTGAAAATATCTTGTTTAAATTTTGTAATAATTTCCGGTTGAATCATTTCACGCATGTTCATATAAAATTCTGTTTGTGTACAATTTAAATGATGTTGCATGAGAATATTAGCTATTTGTTCTTCTCGCTTATGCTCTTTTAAAATAGAAAAAGCCCAATTAAGGACTTCTATTTGTTTCATATTATCTGCCATCTTATTGACCTATCGCAGCAAGACGCTTCGTTTGATCTTCTAATAATAATGCATCAACAAATTCATCAAGTTTACCATCTAACACTTGATCTAGTTTCTGAATCGTTAAAGAGATACGATGATCTGTGATTCTATTTTGTGGATAGTTATATGTTCTAATTCGTTCAGAACGATCACCCGTCCCTACCGCTGACTTACGCGTTTCATCATATTCATCTTGAGCTTCTTGTTGATACATATCATATAATCTAGCACGTAATACTTTCATTGCTTTTTCTTTGTTTTTAATTTGTGATTTTTCATCTTGACAGGAAACAATAATTCCTGTTGGTTCATGTGTTAATCTAACTGCAGACATTGTTGTGTTAACACTCTGTCCTCCTGGACCACTTGAAGCAAAACGGTCGACTCTAATATCACTTTCTTTTACATCTACCTCAACGTCTTCAGCTTCTGCAAGCACGGCAACTGTTGCAGTCGATGTATGAATACGGCCACCCGATTCTGTTTCTGGAACACGTTGAACGCGATGCGCACCGTTTTCAAATTTTAATTGTGAGTAAGCACCAGAACCATTTATCATGAAAGTGATTTCTTTATAACCACCAACACCTGTCGTATGTGATTCGATTACTTCAGTTTTCCAACCTTTATTTTCTGCATACTTTGCATACATACGGTATAAATCACCAGCAAATAAAGCCGCCTCATCTCCGCCGGCAGCAGCTCTAATCTCAACAATAACGTTCTTGTCATCATTTGGATCTTTTGGAATTAATAATATTTTTATTTCATCTTCTAATTTTTCTTTCTCTTCGCTTAATTCTTCTATTTCTAATTTAACCATTTCTACCATATCTTCATCAGATTCTAGCTCTAACATTTCTTTGGCGTCTGTAAGTTCACTCGTGACTTCTTTATATCTTCTATAAGCTGTCACAGCATCAGTTAAACCCGATTGTTCTTTAGAGTATTCACGCAATTTATCAGGATTATTTCCTATTTCCGGATCACTTAATAATTCATTTAATTTTTCATATCTATCTTCTAAAGATTGTAATTGTTCTAACATCCGTAAAACCTCTCTTCCTATACTTATTTTATTATAAGTGATAGTTTTCTATAGGTCAAAAAACATCTAAAATTCAAATTAAAAAACAGGCATCATCTGCCTGTTTTTTAAATAATTACATGTTGTATTTTTTCTTGAATCGATCAACACGTCCACCAACACGGTCTGCTTTTTGCTTACCAGTGTAGAAAGGATGTGTATCTGAACTAATTTCAACACGAATTACTGGATATTCATTTCCATCTTCCCATTCCATCATTTCATCTGATGTACGAGTTGAACCTGTTAAAAACTTAAAGTCTGAACCCGTATCTAGGAAAATTACTTTATGATATTCTGGATGAATGCCTGCTTTCATTATTTACACCTCTTTTTTACTTAAATATAATTAAAGCCGTCATAGGCTTATTACCTATCTAACATTTACATCATCTAATTATATCAGTCTAATAGAATGATTGCAAATTTATTTAGTTTGTTTTTTATTTTTTCGATTGTCTTTTATTCATATCGTCATCTATTGAATCTAAAAAGTCTTCATTCGTCTTTGTTTGCTTAAGTCGACGTAAAAAGCGCTCTGTAAATTCTTGTGTATCTTGCATTGTATTTCGTATTGTCCACATTTTATCTAATTGATTTTCAGAAACGAGTAATTCTTCTTTTCGTGTACCTGATTTCATAATGTCTATTGCAGGGAATATTCTTCGATTTGCTAAATGACGATCTAAGTGAAGTTCCATATTACCTGTACCTTTAAATTCTTCATAAATAACGTCATCCATTCGCGAACCCGTATCGACTAATGCTGTAGCTAATATTGTAAAGCTACCACCTTCTTCGATATTACGTGCCGCTCCAAAGAAACGTTTTGGTCGATGAAAGGCAGCTGGGTCAATTCCACCTGAAAGTGTACGTCCGCTCGGCGGAATCACTAAGTTATAAGCACGCGTTAGTCTCGTAATACTATCCATCAATACAATCACATCTTGCTTATGCTCAACAAGTCGCATTGCTCTTTCTAAAACCAATTCTGATATTTTAATGTGATTTTCTGGAACTTCATCAAATGTGGAACTAACAACATCAACATTTTCATCAACTGACCTTTCAATATCAGTCACTTCTTCTGGTCGCTCATCTACAAGTAAAATAATTAATTTAGCTGTTGGATGATTTTTACTTATACTATTTGCAATTTCCTTTAATAACATTGTCTTTCCCGCTTTTGGAGCGGCAACGATTAAACCACGTTGACCAAATCCTACAGGTGACATTAAGTCCATAATTCGAGTAGATAAATTATTATTACTTTGTTCTAATTGCATAAAGCGATCTGGATAAAGTGCTGTTAATCCTGGAAAATGTATCCGTTCTTTTGCTGATTCTGGATTATCATCATTAACAGCATCAACATGTAGTAGTCCATAATAACGTTCGTTTTCTTTTGGCGGTCTTACTTTACCAGATACTTTATCACCATTACGTAAATCAAAACGTCTGATTTGTGATGCAGAAATATAAATATCTTCAGCACTAGCTGAATAATTTATCGGTCGTAAGAAACCAAACCCTTCTGAAGGTATAATTTCTAAAACACCATCCATAAATAAAAAGCCGTCTTTTTCAGCTTGTGCTTTTAATATTGCAAAAATTAATTCTTTTTTTGTTAACTTGGCATAATATGAAACTTTATACTCTTTAGCAAGTGCATAAATATCTTTCAATGTTAACGCCTCTAAGCTAGTAATTGTTAGAGCTGCCATTTAAATATCACTTCTCTTCTTTTTTAAGATTTTCGTCTCATTTTAGGAGATAATTTATTGAGGTATTTTTTGATGAAAGTAACTAAAAGTCACTTAAGTGACTTTTAGTTTTCTTCTACGTCCATAACTAAATTAGGTTTCTTTTTTAAACTATGTGAACCATCAATAAATCTAATCGTCCCACTCTTAGCACGCATTACAACTGTTTGTGTTGTAGCTCTTTCACCTTTAAATTGAACGCCTTTTAATAATTCACCATCTGTAACGCCTGTTGCTGCAAAGATTGCATCATCACCTTTACAAAAATCATCCATGTAATATACACGATCAATATCTGTGATGCCCATTTCTTTACAACGTCTTTCTTCTTCTTCATTTGATGGAACTAATTTACCTTGAATTTCTCCACCTAAACATTTTAAAGCCGCTGCTGATAAAACTGCTTCTGGTGCTCCTCCAATACCGAGTAAAAGATCTACTCCCGTATCATCAAATGCAGTGTTTAAAGCCCCTGCAACATCCCCATCTTGGATTAATTTAATACGTGCCCCGGTCGCTCTGATTTCTTCTACTAACGCCTCGTGACGTGGACGACTAAGCACAACAACTAAAACATCTTCAATTTCTTTATTTTTAGCTTTTGCAACAGCTTTTATATTCTCTTCAACGCTATTATTAATATGGACTTTACCAACAGCCTCTGGACCGACAGCAATTTTTTCCATATACATATCTGGTGCGTGAAGTAAGTTACCACCATCTGAAATAGCTATCACAGATAAAGCATTCCACGAACCACGAGCGACTATGTTTGTTCCTTCTAAAGGATCAACTGCAACATCAACATCCGGTCCTTCACCTGTTCCTAACTCTTCGCCGATATAAAGCATAGGCGCTTCATCCATCTCACCTTCACCAATTACAACTTTCCCTTTCATTGGAATCGTGTCAAAAACAGTACGCATGGCACTTGTTGCTGCGTCGTCTGCACTATTTTTATCGCCTTTTCCTACCCAACGCGCCGATGATAAAGCGGCTGCTTCAGTTACACGTACTAGTTCCATTGTTAAACTTCTTTCCATATTCATTCATCTCCTTTTAAATTGTTTACTATTTGTTTTTAAATTGTACAATTTCTTTTTCACTCATATTTTCACGCCAGATTTTAGCGCCAAGTGCAACTAGTTTCTCAGTAATATTCTCATAACCTCTTTCAATATGTTCAATCCCATATATCTCTGTTTTTCCTTCTGCCATTAATCCAGCTATAACAAGCGCAGCTCCTGCTCGCAAATCAGAGGCTGTTACTTTAGCACCTTTTAATTGAACAGGTCCGTTTATTATTGCCGAACCGCTTTCAACTTTTATAT
This sequence comes from uncultured Bacillaceae bacterium, assembly GCA_945639745.1. GTDB lineage: Bacteria > Bacillota > Bacilli > Bacillales > Amphibacillaceae > Pseudogracilibacillus. The sequence goes on along the minus strand of CALZEK010000058.1, from coordinate 1,267 downwards.
TTGCATTCATTCTTCTTAATTCATCGATATGTTTCAAGCGAGCTGAATAAATTGTATCAACTATAACGCTTGTACCTTCAGCTTTTGTCAGAAGTGCTGTTAGCGGCTGCTGAAGATCAGTTGGAAATCCCGGGTAGACTAATGTTTTAATATCAATACTATTTAATTTTTTTTGTGTTTTAATTAACAGTTGATCATCTTTTTGCTCTATCATAACACCTAGCTCACTTAATTTAGCCAAAAGAGATTCCAAGTGCTCTGGAATAACATTATCAATTAAAATTTCTTCTCCTATAGCCGCAGCTGCGATTGCATACGTTCCTGCTTCAATTCGATCAGGAATAATTGTGTGTTTGCAGCCGTGAAGCTCATCAACACCTTCGATTTTAATAACGTCCGTGCCGACACCATTGATTTTTGCCCCCATGTTAGTTAACAATGTTGCAACATCTATGATTTCTGGTTCTTTTGCTGCATTCTCAATAATGGTTTTGCCTTTTGCTTTTACTGCAGCAAGCATAATATTAATTGTCGCTCCAACACTCGCTATATCTAAATAGATTCTGGCACCTTTAAGTTCTTTAGCTCGCAAATAAATAGCTCCGTGTTCATTGGTAACTTTCGCACCTAAAGCTTCAAACCCTTTAATATGTTGATCAATCGGACGTGGACCTAAAAAACATCCACCTGGTAGTCCAATTACAGCTTGTTTAAACTTGCCTAACATAGCTCCCATAAAATAATATGAAGCACGTAATTCTTTAACTTTACCATTAGGTAAAGGGATAGACTCTATATTTTTAGGGTCAATTGTAATTGATTCATTATTTTTTAAATTAACTTCCGCACCTATGTCTTCTAAAATAGAAGCTAAGATGTCAACATCTGAAATATCTGGTAAGCCTTCTATTGTCACTTTAGAATCAGCAAGTATCGCAGCTGGAAGCAATGCTACAGCACTATTTTTTGCTCCATTGATTTTAATACGGCCATTTAATTTATGTCCACCTTGCACTACAATTTTTTGCATCAATTACCCTCACTTTCACATACACAGTATGCAATTACTGTTTAGCATTCTCCCAATCTAATAAAAATCTTTCTATTCCTTGATCAGTTAATGGATGCTTAACTAATTGTTCTAAAACATTGTAAGGTATCGTAGCTATATGACCACCCATCACTGCAGCGACTGTCACATCAATTGGATAGCCAATAGAAGCAGCGATAATAACAGTTTTTATATTATGTTATTCAAACATATGTG
>CALZEK010000057.1 GCA_945639745.1 uncultured Bacillaceae bacterium | reverse complement strand
TCCTTCTCTACTCGTAGCCCGAATTGCAAAAATATCTAATATAACTTGAATACGGTCAATAATTTTTACATCAATTTTATTTTGAATATTTCTGACTTGACTGGGAGATAATTCTTGGTTAAATACAACTGCAGAAGCTTCTGTTTCTTCTACTAAATGTTTTAATTCTTGTATTTTACCTTTACCAATCAGAGTACGATTATCAATCGAGTCTCTTTTTTGCGTGACTTCTCCTACTACTTCTACAACTGTATTCTCTACAAGATTTTTTAACTCTTCTAAGGAATACTGAAAATGCGTATCGGATTCTGTGGTCTGTACGGCCGCTAATACGGCTTTTTCCATCGGTCTCTCCATACTATTCATCCTCTAAAAAAAATTTTATTTCATCTAGACAATGTTCCATATCCTCAGGTTTTTTTACAAAATCATACCAGTGAACATTATCTAAACGATTTCTAAACCAAGTCAATTGTCGCTTGGCATAACGTCTTGAATTTTGTTTTACTTGTTCGATTGCTTCTTCTATCGCTATCTCCCCATTGAAGTAAGGGAAGAATTCACTATAACCAATACCTTTAGTACTTTGTGCTTCAGGTTCTGGGCCTAACTTCTCCCACAACTCTCGTGCCTCTTCTAGTAAGCCTTCTTTCATCATCAAATCCACGCGTAAGTTTATTCGTTCATAAAGCAGCTGTCGGTCGGTATCTAAACAAATAATATATGCATCTTAATTCGGTTCTTTGCCCTTCTTTTCAACTTGGAAAGAAGAAAACAATTCACCCGTTTCTTCAAATACCTCTATTGCACGGATCACTCTCCGCACATTATTTGGATGGATTTTATCGGCAGCTTTCGGATCAACTTGATTTAAACGACCCCATAGCGCTTCATTTCCTTCAACTTCCGCAAACTGTTCGAGTTCTTTTCGTAAAGTCAGATTCGGTTCTGCATCACTACCATGCGATACGGGATAGAGTAATGATTCAATATACAAACCCGTTCCACCAGCAATCACGGGTAGCTTTTGATGATTTGTAATTTCTTTAATTTTTCGTTTTGCATCTTTTTGAAATTCTGACACATCATAGTCTTCATCTATCTCTTTGAAATCAATTAAGTGATGTGGGACGTCTCCCATTTCATCGGGAGTAACTTTAGCCGTACCAATGTCTAATTCTTTATAGACTTGCATGGAGTCACCACTGATGACTTCTCCACCAAATGCCTCAGCAACTTTAATGCTAAATGCTGTTTTTCCAACCGCCGTTGGTCCAACAATGACTACTATTTTTTGCTTCATATCGCTAAAATTCTCCTTGTTTCTGCATTTTCATCTAACCTATTATAACATAGCAAACCTTGAATATCTTTGAATTGAAATGACTCTAGAACTGTATGATCGGCTTATCTTATTCGTTTTAATCTTGTTGGATTTAGTTCATATATTTTGTCGCATACCGTATCTAAAAAAACTCGATCATGCGAAACACTGATAATCGTACCCTTGAATTTTTTGAATAAGCTTAATAATTCAGGTTGCGACACTGGTGAGAAATTTCGTGTTGGCTCATCTAACAACAAAATGTTTACACCTTGTAAATCAAATTTGGCAAGCCATAGTTTGGCTAATTGACCCCCAGATAATTGGTTTAATCGATGAGTCATTTCTTCTGTTGTGTACCGTAAACTACCTAAGTAAGTCATGATTTGAGTCTTTTCATCTCTTTCACCCGAATGCGTAAGAAATTCAATGGGTGTCTGTGTTAAGTTAATATTTTTAGTATAGTTCTGAGGCATGAATCCTACATGTATATCACTGCGTTTTATTAATTCTTGCTTTATTTCCGTTAAAAGTGTACTTTTTCCGACTCCATTTGCTCCAGTGATTCCAATTTTTTCACCAGTTTTGATGTGAATGTCTATCGAACTTATCAAATTTCTATTTTCTATCTTTATTGAATGATTCTGCCAATCCAAGATTGTTTTATTTAATTCAATTTTTTTCATATTTAAAAATTTTACTAGAATTTTATCTCCAGTGACTGGAAGCTCGACAAATTCTATTTTCTCTCGTTCAAATCTTTTACCAGTAGCTTTAACGGACGCCATTTTCTTCTTTAATAATCTACCCATCGCATCATTTTTTGTATTATTTAAATCTTGATGGACCTTTCGTTCAATTTGTTGATGTTTTTCCATCTTTTTCTTATAGTCTTCCCTTTGTTTCCTTGCTATCATTTCTTCATGCTGAAATTTACTTTCTCTCTGTTCAATATAATCTACATATCTTAAGTTTTCTACGGTCGCTCTGGGTTTAGTTCTTTGGTGCAATAGCTCTAAATGAATAATTTTGGTTGCTGTCTTTTTCAGAAACTCTTCGTCGTGTGATACATATACTATTGTTAATGGACTTCCTACTATAAAATTTTCTAACCATAGCATTGTGTTCAAATCTAAATCATTTGTCGGTTCATCAAGTAAAAGTAAATCTGGATCTTGCATTAAGATTTTTATGAGCTGAACTTTAATCTTCTCACCACCTGATAAACTCTGCATAATTTGAGGGCTATGCATTTTATCAACAGAAAAATTAAGTTCACTTGCTAATTTGTACATTAAGTCATAGCGAAGAAAATTAGGATCTTCTCCAAGATAAATATATTCTTGAACAGAGATTTTATTGAATGCTTCAGGGAGAATTTGAGGTAGATAACCTACACTAACAAAATGATTAACGTAGTCGGCATTAATTGATACATAATCCTCGACTAGCTTGTCATGATTTAAATAACGTATCAAAGATGATTTTCCTGTCCCTTCATCACCTATAATCGCCACTTTTTCGCCTGGATTCACAACAAAATCTAAATTCTTTATTAACTCTGTTAAATCAGATAAGTGAAACATACTAAGATTCTTTATTTGTAACATAAAAAAACTCCTGTCTGCATACAAAAAGACCGCATGAAAACAAGCATGCGGTCTTTACGAAACTTAATATGACTCCATAAAATGTATCCCATTTATTTTGAAGGAACTCATTTTCTAATAAACCGCATTTAATAAGCCTCATCATTAGTCCTTTTTTAACTAGATGAGTCAAGCTTATTTTCAATTCAACGATGTTATTAGAAATTGTTCACTATAGAGATTCTCCCCTCAAATATTATTAATTCTATTGTACTGAAAGTTCTTTTAAAATGCAAAAAGAAGCATAAATAGTCGATAAACTATCCATACTTCTTTTAATTTAATTATTCTATGCCTGTGTCATTTAGAATGTTTTCGAGTAAATGGGGGTTGAAAGTTTGTTTTTTAAGCATATCTATTTCATACAGATAAGGAGCTTTTTTATTCTTTTTATCTTCCCCTACAAAAGGTGTTTCTAAGATTTTAGGTAAATGAGCTAGTTTTGGATGATGAATTATCGCATTCAATGCATCGAAGCCAATTTCACCAAAACCAATATTTTCGTGACGGTCTTTTGCAGCCCCTTGTGGATTTTTAGAATCATTGACATGGATGACTTTTAAGCGGTCTAAACCGATAATTCGATCAAACTCTTCTAACACAAAATCAAAATCATCTCGAACAGGATAGCCTGCATCATGTATGTGGCATGTATCTAATGTGACCGATAATTTTTCGCATAGGTCTACCCGCTCAATAATTTGAGCAAGTTCCTCAAAACTACGACCAATCTCTGTCCCTTTTCCAGCCATTGTTTCTAGTGCTATTTGAACATTTTGCTCTTTCGTTAAGATGCGGTTTAGTCCTTCAGCAATTTTATCGATTGCTGCTTCTGGGCCTGCACCTACGTGAGCCCCTGGATGCATGGTCATTTGAGCTGCACCAATCGCATCCGCTCGCCTAATTTCCTCTGTCATAAATTCGATAGCAAATTCAAAATTGTCCGGCTTAAATGTGTTGCCTAAATTGACAATATATGGTGCATGGATGACCGTATCTTTCATATCCAATCCATGTTCAGCCATTAACGCCTTTGCTTCGTCAATTTTTAGCGTATCAATAGCACGTCTACGCGTATTTTGTGGTGCACCTGTATAAATCATAAACGTATTTGCATTATAGCTAATCGCTTCTTTTACAGATCCTAATACTGAATGCGGAGCGGACATACTAACGTGTGAACCTAATAAAACCATTTGTATTCTCTCTCCTCTATTGTCGTATTATTTTTCTTCCGTTTCTTTTTTGATATCTAAAATAGATAATGACAGCTCGACTAACTGGTCAGCAGATACTGTTGTAGGAGCATTTGTAAGCGGGTCGGCTGCACGACCATTTTTAGGGAACGCAATAACTTCACGGATGTTTGGCTCATTCGCTAACAACATCACTAAGCGATCAAGACCTAAAGCAATTCCTCCATGAGGTGGGAAACCATATTCAAATGCATCTAATAAGAAACCAAATTGTGCTTCTGCTTCTTCTTGAGTGAAACCTAACGTTTTAAACATGTTACTTTGTAGTTCTTTTTCGTGGATACGTAATGAACCTCCACCAATTTCATAACCATTTAATACGATATCGTACGCTTGAGCGTATACTTCTGTTGGGTTTTCTAGTAATTTGTCTACATCTTCATCTTTTGGACGAGTAAACGGATGGTGAGCTGCTACATAACGATCTGCTTCTTCGTCAAACTCTAGTAAAGGCCAGTCGATTACCCAGATAAATGCTAATTCTTCTGGATTGTATAACTCTAACTCTTTACCTAAATGAACACGTAACGCTCCTAAAGCATCAAATGCTACTTTAGCTTCATCTGCAACAAATAGCATTAAGTCACCTTCTTCAGCACCCATTCCATCAAGTAAGTTAGAAGCTAATGCTTCATCTTCAAAGAATTTTGAAATAGGGCCTGTTAATCCTTCATCTGTGGCTTTAATCCATGCTAAGCCTTTAGCACCATGAGTCTTCGCTATTTCTTCTAATCCATCAATTTGTTTACGTGTAAATTGATCTGTTCCACCTTTAACAGTGATTCCCTTAACGACTCCACCATTTTCTACAGCAGAAGTAAAGACTCGGAAATCTGTTTCCGTTACAATTGAACTCACATCATTTAAATACATTTCAAAACGAATGTCTGGTTTGTCGCTACCGTATTTCTCCATAGCGTCATCGTATTTGATGATTGGGAAAGCATCCGTAATCTCAATCCCTTTTACTTCTTTTACAACATGTTTTAACATATTTTCAGTTCCTTGACGGATTTCCTCTTCACTTAAGAAGCTTGTTTCGATGTCCACTTGCGTAAATTCTGGTTGACGGTCTCCTCGTAAATCTTCGTCACGGAAACAACGAACAATTTGATAGTAGCGGTCAAAACCTGAACCCATTAATAATTGCTTAAATAATTGTGGTGATTGCGGTAAGGCAAAGAACTCACCAGGATGAACACGTGAAGGGACTAAGTAGTCACGAGCTCCTTCAGGTGTAGACTTCGTTAGATAAGGTGTTTCAATATCAATAAAGTTTTCGTTATCTAAAAAGTTACGGATAGCTCTTTTCGTGTTGTGTCTAATTTTCATGTTTTCTTGCATACGTGTACGACGCAAGTCCAAGTAACGATATTTCATACGGATGTCATCTGAAACATTTAAGCTATCTTTAATTTCAAATGCTGGTGTTTTAGATTCGTTAATCACTTTTAGGCCTGTTGCTACAATCTCGATTTCACCTGTTGCCATATTTGCATTAACTTGCCCCTCCATACGTTCGACAACGTTCCCTTCAATCTCAACGACATATTCAGCACGTAAAGTTTCCGCAATCTCTAGTAATTCTTTCTCAACCTCGCCATTAAATACAACTTGAACGATACCTGTTGTATCTCTCAGATCAATAAAAATCATTCCACCTAAGTCACGTCGTTTTTGTACCCAACCATTTAATTTTACGGATTGGCCTAAGTTATCTTTTGTTACTTGGCCACAATAGTTTGTTCTAGTCATATTTTATTCTCCACTCATTAATTTTTTAATTTCTGCTTCATAAATCTCTTTAAAGTTATCACTGTATATATCGTCTAATTGAATTTTTGTTTGGTTGCCTGTTTCAAGTAATTTCATGTTGATATTTCGGTTTTCTAACTCCATACCGCCTAATGTAAAAACAACTTTGGCATTTAGCTTATCAGCAGTTTTGAATTGGCTACCGGGTTTACGTCCAACAAATTCACGCTCAACAATTAACCCATGTTTTCTTAACTCAGTAACTATTTTCAGCGCTTCCGTATTAACTTCATCACCGATTGTCACGATAAATGCATCTAATTCCGTTAAGTTAGGGAATTCAAAGTTTGCAGCCTCTAGTAACATAACAAGACGTTCTAAACCAATCGCAAATCCAAAACCAGGTGTTTCTGGACCACCTACCTGCTCAACTAATCCATCATAACGTCCACCAGCACAAATTGTCGTATTCGCGCCAAAATCTGGATCATTTGTGATCACTTCAAAAATCGTATCATTATAGTAATCTAAGCCTCGAACCATATTCGTATCGATTTCATATGGGACTTCAAGATAATCTAACATCTCTTTCACTTCTTCAAAGTGTTTTGTAGATGCTTCATCCAGATACTCTAAGACAGAGGGTGCATCTTTTACAATTTCTTTATCTTTTCTATCTTTACTATCTAGTACACGCAATGGATTTTTATGCAATCTTTGTTGTGAGTCCTCACTCAATTCATCAAAGTGCGGTTCTAAATAAGCAATCAAAGCCTCACGATAAGCTATACGTGACTCTGTATTACCCAGTGAGTTGATCACAAGTGATAAATCTTTAATACCAAAACTTTTGAAAATTTCCATAGCTAGATGCATTGTCTCCACATCAATTGCAGGATTCGTTGTTCCATATACCTCAACACCAATTTGGTGAAATTGACGCATACGACCACTTTGTGGACGCTCAAAACGAAACATTGGTCCATTGTAGTAATACTTAACTGGTTTGTGGTGCTCAGGTCCGAATATTTTATTTTCTACATATGCTCGAACAACACCCGCAGTTCCTTCTGGGCGTAAGGCTAAATGACGATCACCCTTATCGTGAAAATCGTACATCTCTTTTGATACAATATCACTCGTTTCACCTACACCTCGCGCAAATAATTCAAATTGCTCAAATATTGGTAAACGAATTTCTTGAAAATAATATTTTTTTAGCATATCTTCTATTTTAGCTTCTACATATTGCCATTTATTAGTCACTTCAGGTAAAAAATCTGCAGTTCCTCTGATCTTTTGATATTTCATCTCTGACTTCCTTTCAGTTTTCTTTAAAAGTTTCAATAAAAAAAGTCCTTATTCTTTCGAATAAGGACGTGTTATTTAATAGATAACGGCACGTGGTACCACCTTTGTTTGGAATAAAATTATTCCCTCTTCGTTAACGCCTTTAACGTGACAGATTTTCTGCCATACCTCAAGAATGTCTTTCATTTTACCGTCTATTGGTTTCTCTCAACTTTTAAAACCTTCTCTGTAAATAGATTATAAAATTACTTTTTCTCTCATTGGTAATTATATTCATGATTTAGTAAGATTAACTTTACTAAATTAAGTCGTAAAAGTCAAAAGAATTTGTGTTATTTCACAACTGGTCTTGTAATTGTATTATCAAATTAATGGATGGTTGGGTTAATGCATTAGAATACGCGCGTACAGGGTAGGGGCGGAGGCGTCAAAGATGTCTTCCAAGATTATTTCAGAAAAACTAAAAAAAATATTACCTAATAAAAGTATCTTTATTGGGCTGTTCTTATTAATGATTACATTAACGTTTGGAGCAATAGTTGCTTTAGCCAACGAGAACATGGTGGTGGTTGAAGCGGATATATTAAATGTTCGTTATGGCC
>CALZEK010000056.1 GCA_945639745.1 uncultured Bacillaceae bacterium | reverse complement strand
TTGATTATTTTCAGTTGTAACATGCTTTAAAACATAGGCTTGATCTCTTTTATCAATATTCATAACTTTCATTAATTCTCTCATTAATGATCTCGGTGCAAATCGACCAAATGTAACAATTTGAGCAACACAATCATAACCATATTTTTCTTTAACATAATCAATCACTTCATCACGACGTTTATCTGAAAAATCAATATCAATATCAGGCATTGTTGCTCTATATGGATTCAAAAAGCGTTCAAATAATAAGTCATGCTCAAGCGGATCGACTGTTGTAATATCTAATAAATAAGCGACTATCGACCCTGCTGCTGAACCTCTTCCTGGACCAACGGCAATATTTGATTTTTTAGCAAAATTAACTAAATCAGCAACAATTAAAAAATAATCATTGAACTCTAATTTATTTATTGTTTCAAGCTCGTAGTTTAATCGTGCAATTATTTTATCATTTGTTTTATGATATTTTTTTCTAAGCCCTTCATGACAAAGACGTTTGAGAGCTTCTTTTGACGTTTCGGTTTCTAGTGGGAATTTAGGTAATAATTGGTGATGGAATGTGAGTTCAACCTGACATTGCTTTGCTATTTCTTCTGTATTTTTTAAAGCTTGAGGAAACTGAGAAAAAAGTTGTTCAGCTTCTGCTTTAGTTAAAAGATAGGCATTTCTTTTATTTTCATCAATTAATTTTTCTTCCCACTCTTTGTTATTTTTCATTGCTTGTAAACAATCGTAACTCGCTAAGTCTTTCTTCTCTAGAAAAAGCGCTTCATTAGCTACAACAAGATTTTTTTTATCTTTGTCTAATAATAAGTCTTCAGCATTTTCTCCTGCAAGATCTGTTGCATCGATTGTGAGATAAACATTTTCATCAAAAACGCTTTTTATCTCAGTAAACGATAAATCATTAACTTCCTTATATTTAACAAGGCAAAATAAATCTCTTGCGTATGCATTTAAATCATCTAGTGTAAGAGGGTCGTTTTCTGTTTGAATTTTCGAAGTTAGTCTCAGTAAATTTTGATAACCCTTCTTATTTTTCGCTAACAATGTACAAGTGTATGCTTTATCTTGATGGTTCATTTGAACAATCATGCCTATTATCGGTTGAATCCCTTCATTGAGACAGGCTTGATAAAATGAAATAGCGCCATGCATGACTTCATAATCAGTTAATGCAAGCTTAGTAAAGCCTAATGCTTTAGCTTGTTTAACTAATTGATTTACTTGGATTGTGCTATCCATCAAACTATATCCACTTCGAACTTGTAAATGTGTAAACGACATATTCATTCCCCTTTTATGACAGATAATCTTTTTACTATTATAACGAACTTAAAAACTTCTTGCTTGGATTTTAATTAAAAATGCTGACTTCATCAAATAATGAAGTCAGCATTTTTAATTCAGATAACTTTGACAAATAATGTCTAATTCTTTCGCAAGTTCATCTGCTTCTTCCCATGATTTAACAGAAGCACCAGATGCTAAAGGATGTCCGCCACCATTATACTGATTAGCTAATGTATTAATAACAGGTCCTTTGGAGCGAATACGTGCTCTAATAATATATTTTTCTTCAATAAAGATAATCCACGCCTTAACTCCTTGGATATCTCCAAGTGTACCAACTAAGCCGCCTGTTTCGACTGAACTAATGCCAAATTCATCTAAAATCTCTTGCGTAATTTTAATAGATGTGGCACCTGACTTTGATATTTCAAAGTTTTGTAAAATATAGCCTCGCATTCTGGCTATTTTTTCTGTAACATCATACATACTATTATATAAAGCGGTCCGATCAAAATCGTAATTTACTAATTCAGCTGCATAGTGGAAGGTTTTGTTTGTTGTATTGGGAAATAGAAATCTTCCTGTATCACCTACAATACCTGAATAGATTAAGCGTGCTGCTTCATCAGTCATTTTTAATGATTGATGATATTTGGCGAATTCATAAATTAACTCACACGTCGAACTAGCAGTTGTGTCAACCCACTTAATGTCTCCATATGTATCATTGTTTGGATGATGATCTATTTTAATAATATACTCACCCAGTTCATATCGCCGATCACTAATTCGTCCTTGGTTTGCTGTATCACAAACAATGATTAATGCTTTTTCAAATAATGTATCATCAATCTCGTCCATCTGAGCTAAAAAATGTAAACTTGGATCTTCTTCACCTACTGCATATACATTCTTATCAGGAAATGATGCTTGGATAATCTTTTTTAAACCAACTTGCGAACCGATCGCATCAGGATCTGGTCTAACATGACGATGAATAATAATTGTTTCATATTCTTTTATTTTAGCGATAATTTGATCTTTCATCACATAATCTCCTTTTCTAAACAAATGATTTATAGTCTTTTATGGTAAATAAATTAATAAAAAGTTACAATAAGGGCAACAACAGATTTTTTTACTAGGAGCCGATATGTTATGTTGATTTTTGCATTGGGAATTATGATTTCAATTGTTATGTTTATTTATTACAAAGTAGTTATTTTACGTACAAAAGATCCATTAGTTCAAGTTTACTTTAATTCTAAAGCACGGTTTTTTCTAGGTACATTTTTGATCTTCTTTGGGATTAATCAATATTTAGCCTATCAATATACCTTTGTATTAATCATAAGTATTATCTTCATTCTTTTAGGCGGTTATCAATCCTATCATGGCTTTAAAGCAGCACGTCATTATGATAGCGAATGGAAACGACTCAATGAGTAAATAATTATAATTCGAGTAGATAAAACACATCTTTCTAAAGATGTGTTTTTTTATCTATCCATTAATTGAGCCATTAACATACCTTTACCGACTAATTTTTTACCATTAAAAACATCTACATTAATTTTAGCATATAATCGGCCTGCATCTAGTAATTCTGGTTTAATTGTTAATTTACTATCCATTTGAACCGGTTCAATAAAGTAAACATTCAAACTTTCCACGACCATTTTACCTTTTTTCAAATGTAATAATAACCTTGCACTTGCTTCAGAAACAAGCGTTGTTAAAACACCATTTGAAAGTGTACCTAGTTGATTTGTCATTTGCGGTGTGACTTCTGTTTCAAATTCGGTCTCAGTATTATTCATTGCTTGCAAATTACGTGAAATGACATCATGAATTGTTTCCCCAACTTGCGGTTGTCTTTGAACCTCATTTAATGCTTTTAAAACATCTTGCCTTGAGACAAGTCCTTCTAGTTCATTTGATGGATTAACAACTGGAACAACCTCAATTCCTTCCCATACCATTAAATGTGCAATATATGCAAGAGAAGTTTTTGCTTGAACAGCATGTGGATTTTTAGTCATCACTTTTTCGATCAATTCTGAGTCCTGACGATTTACAACATCTTTAGAAGTTACCATCCCAGTGACACGGCCACGATCATCAATCACAGGATAACGTGTATGTGTTGTTAATTCATTTAATTTATACCAATCGGCAACTTTATCTGTATTATATAAATGATGAACTTCGTCATACGGTGTATATATATCAGATACAAATACAATTTCCTTTTTAATCAACTGGTCATAAATTGCTCGGTTAATCATTTCAGCAACAGTGAATGTATCATAAGTTGTTGATATAATAGGTAGATTTTTTTCATCAGCTAATTTTTTAATGTGTTCTGTTGTATCAAACCCACCAGTAATTAATACTGCTGCTCCCGCTTTAAGAGCTAATTCGTGTGCTTTAATACGATTACCAACAATTAATAGCGAATCTGCTTCTGTATAACGCATCATTGCTTCTAATTGCATTGCACCAATGACAAATTTATTCAATGTTTTGTGTAACCCATTTTTTCCGCCTAATACTTGCCCCTCAACGACATTAATGACTTCGGCAAAAGTTAAATGTTTAAACTGTTCTTTTTCCTTCACTTCAATTCTTACTGTGCCTACACGCTCAATTGTGCTAACTAATCCTTGATTTTCAGCTTCTTTAATTGCACGATAAGCCGTACCATCACTTACCTCTAAATCTTTAGCAATTTGTCTCACAGAAATTTTATTACCTACATCTAAGGAAATAATATGTCTAATGATTTGTTCATGTTTAGTTACCAATATCCCTCACCTATCTTTCATCTGTACCAGTCTATTTTATTAAAACTAATTATACAGTCAATTAGTTATAAACTCAATTATCATCACTTAGCAAATGCTGTGTTTTTATAAGCGAACTAGCTCTGTTATATAAAAGGAGATAATGGCATCATAATAAAAATAACTAATTAAGACACCAAAACCAATAAATGGTCCAAATGGTAGAAGGTCATTTCTTTTATTTCCTTTTATCACTAATAAGTAAACTCCATATAGCCCACCACACATGATTGCAATAAGAAATCCTAATAAAACGATTTTAAGTCCTGTAAAAAAACCTAAAACAGCTAAAAACTTCATATCACCTGCACCCATCCCACCCTTACTTAGGATAATAAGTAGATAAATAAGTAAATAACTAACTAAAAAACCTAAAAATGAATCATACCAAGGGTCAAGAGGCTGACTCAATCTAATGGCTATGAAGACGATCATAAAAAAAACTAAGATTTTATTTGGTATTATATAATAATAAATATCAGTTATCGTAATTAAGATAACTAATGAAATCAGCGTTAATGAACTAAACAAATTAAAATCCGCCATTTTATAAGTGGCAAAAACAAATAAAATCCCGGTTAAACCCTCAATAACGGGGTAAACTAAACTAATTTTATTCTTACATTGACGGCACTGACCCTTTAATAAGAGATAGGATAATATAGGAATATTATCGCGGTATAATATATTTTGATAACATGCTGGACAATGTGAATTTGGAAAAACAATTGAACTTGATTGGGGTACACGCAAACCAACAACATTATAAAACGAACCTAAGATTATCCCACCAATAAACATTACGATTAACATACTAATCACCTCAGTAAACAGGTTAGCTGAGTAATGTACTTCTGTCTAAAGACGAAATATAAATTTTAGTAGCTTTTTGAGCGCAGTAAAGCTGAATTAAATAAAGCTATTTTTTGATAAAATGATGATAAAAAAACTACACTTAATCCATTAAGTGTAGTTTTTTTATGAAATATTTTTATTGAATTTACAAAGTAATTTCTTCGCCAACCTCTAAAGGTAAGCCTTTACCAGTCTTAACTTTATCCGTATATTCGCTTGCTACTTGTTCAATCACTGGGAAGGTATTGTAATGAACTGGAACAACATATTTCGCTTGCACCCAATCTGCAGCAACTAGAGCATCTTCTGGTCCCATAGTAAAATTATCGCCTATTGGAATAAATGCTAAATCAATATCATGCATATCACCAATCATTTTCAAGTCAGAAAAGAGTGATGTATCGCCTAAATGATAAATTGTTTTATCATTTATTGTTAATAATATTCCACCTGGCATTCCCGTATAGTGAACTGTACCATCTTCTTCTTCATATGAAGAACTATGGAATGCTTTTGTAAATTTAACTGTCCCAAAGTCAAATGTATAAGCGCCACCAATATTCATTCCATGAGCATTTAATCCTTTCTTCCCTAAATAAACAGCAAGTTCATTTAAAGCAACAACTTGAGCACCTGTTCTTTCTGCAATTGCCATTGTATCTCCAACATGATCGTTATGTCCATGTGTCAATAGAATAACATCCGCTTCTACTGTTTCTGGATCCAAATCACACAATGAATTACCCGTAATAAATGGATCTATTAAAATATTATGTGTTTCTGTTTTTACTTTTACAACAGAATGACCATGATATGAAACTTTCATAAATATCTCTCCTCTTATTTATTATTTTAGTAAATCTAAGAGTGGTGTATAATCATAATCTAAAGATGAAGCAACACCCTGATTCGTCACTTTACCATCTAATAAATTAAATCCTTTGGCTAAAGCGTCATTTTCTAAAGCTGCTTTTTTATATCCTTTATTTGCGATTTGTAAGGCATAAGGAACTGTTGTATTTGTCAAGCCGATGGTAGATGTACGCGGGACAGCACCAGGCATATTTGATACTGAATAATGTAAGACACCATGTTTAACATGAATTGGATCATCATGTGTTGTCACACGATCACTCGTTTCAAAGTTACCACCTTGGTCAATAGCCACATCAACGATAACAGAGCCATCATCCATAGACTTAACCATTTCTTCAGTAACTAATTTGGGTGCTTTTGCTCCAGGAATTAAAACAGAACCTATTGCTAAGTCAGATTCAGCAATTGCTTCTGCAATATCAACTGAATTTGACATTAACACATTAACTGAGCTTCCAAAATATTCATTTAGTTGTTTTAATCGTGTTGGGTTTAAATCGAACAAAGTAACATTAGCACCAAGACCTACAGCAATTTTAGCAGCGTTTGTACCAACAACACCACCACCTATAATCGTTACTTTACCACGTTTCACTCCTGAAATTCCAGCAAGTAAAACACCTTTACCACCTTTTGATTTTTCTAGATACTGCGCACCAATTTGCGTAGCCATGTAACCTGCCACTTCACTCATTGGTGTAAGTAGCGGTAATGAACGATCAGGTAATTGAACTGTTTCATAGGCAATGGCAATTACCTTTTTTTCAATTAATACTTTAGTGAGTTCAGGCTGTGATGCTAAATGAAAGTATGTAAAAACAATTTGTTCTTCTTGTAAGTAGTCATATTCAGATTTTACAGGTTCTTTTACTTTCATAATCATTTCATTAGACCATGCTTCTTTAGCCGTTTTGACAATTTTAGCTCCCATTTCTTCATACTCTTCATCTGTAAAACCAGAACCAAGACCAGCATTTGTTTCAATAGTAATTGCATGACCAGCCTGTGTTAATGTATGTACGCCAGATGGTGTTAATGCAACTCTATTTTCATTATTTAATAATTCTTTTGGAATTCCTATTTTCATAATAATCGCACCTCTCTTAGTTCCAAGTTATGTTTTTTTATCGTCAAATGTATTTTATCAAAATAATCTAAAAATTGAAACCTTTCTTAAGCGTTTTCTTTTTTAAAGACAATTTAAGAATTGTCATTACAATGACTTTTGTTTTATCCAGTTTCATTTTAGCCTTATTTAAGGTACAATATTAATAGTAAGAATTTTCTTAAATCCTAAAGGAGGAATTTTGTATGGAACTGACTTATAAAAAAATCGTTATTGCAGTTGATGGTTCAAAAGCTGCTGAAAAAGCATTTAAAAAATCAATCGAAGTAGCTAAAAGAAATGATGCTACATTAATTCTAGCTCACGTTGTTGATACAAGAACGTTTGCTACTGCTGAGGCTTATGATCGTTCTTTATCTGAGCGTGCAGAAAAGTATGCAAAAGACATCCTCGATGAATATGAACAAACAGCTAAAGATGCTGGTGTCGTTAACACTAAGACACTTATGAAATACGGTTCTCCTAAAGTAGTTATTGCTAAAGAAATTGCACCTGAAGAAGACGCTGATCTAATCATGGTCGGTGCAACAGGGCTTAACGCTGTAGAACGTTTTCTAATCGGAAGTGTTTCTGAGAGCATTGTGCGTTATTCGAAGTGTGACGTACTTATCGTTAGATAATAGAATAAAAAAACTACGAAAGGAAAATTCCTTTCGTAGTTTTTTTATTGTTTGGCTTTCTCAACATAGGCCATTGTGTCTCTGGCAATCATCACTTCTTCGTCTGTTGGAATAACCATTACTTTTACAGGTGAATGTGGATAATTTAAGAATCCTTCACCATCACATGCTTTGTTTAGTGCTGGATCCCAATAAACACCCATAAATTCAAGACCTGTTAAAATTTTACCTCTTACCGTATCACTATTTTCTCCTACACCCGCTGTGAAAATAATCGCATCAA
>CALZEK010000055.1 GCA_945639745.1 uncultured Bacillaceae bacterium | reverse complement strand
ACTTAATATGAACGATGAAGTTGAAGTAGTTGAAAAAATAGAAGCAGTGGATAATACAGCTGTAACAGAACAAGAAAATGTTGAAGAGCCAGTACAAGAGAAAAAAGAAAACCATATTGTGTATGATGGTACATTAACTGTTGAAGAACTATCTAATGAATTAGGTAAAGATGTTTCAGAAATTATTAAAAAATTAATGTTTTTAGGTGTTATGGCTACTAAAAATGAAGATTTAGATGATGAAGCAATAGAATTAATTGCTTCAGACTATAATTATACTGTTGAAAAGCAAGAAATTGTTGAAGAAACAGAGTTTGATATTTATCGTCCAGTGAGTAAGGAAAAAGATTTAATTGAACGTCCAGCAGTTGTAACTATTATGGGACACGTAGACCATGGTAAAACAACAACACTTGATTCAATTCGCCATACAAAAGTAACCGCTGGTGAAGCGGGCGGTATTACTCAACACATTGGAGCATACCAAGTTGAAAATGATGGAAAAAAAGTTACATTTTTAGACACACCTGGACACGAAGCTTTTACAAGCATGCGCTCAAGAGGAGCACAAGTAACAGATATAGCAATCTTAGTCGTCGCTGCAGATGATGGTGTTATGCCACAGACAGTAGAAGCGATTAATCATGCTAAAGCAGCTGAAGTTCCAATTATTGTTGCAGTAAATAAAATGGACAAAGAAGCAGCTAATCCTGACCGGGTTATGCAAGAATTGACTGAATATGGTTTAGTCTCAGAAGATTGGGGTGGCGATACAATATTTGTCCCTATTTCAGCAATTAAACGCGAGGGTATTGATGATTTATTAGAAATGATTTTACTTGTTGCTGAAGTACAAGAATTAAAAGCTAATCCAAATCAAGTGGCATATGGTACTGTAATTGATGCTAGACTAGACAAAGGTCGCGGTTCAGTGGCTAGTTTACTCGTTCAAGATGGAACATTGAATGTAGGTGATTCGATTGTGGTAGGAAACACTTATGGACGTGTACGTGCAATGGTAAGCGATTTAGGCGAACGTGTACAAAGTGTAGGGCCATCAACACCAGTAGAAATTACAGGGTTAAGTGGTGTTCCAGAAGCAGGCGATCAATTCTTAGTGTTTAAAGATGAAAAACAGGCAAGACAAATAGGTGAAGCAAGACAAAAACGTCATCAAGTTGCCAGCAGAGGGCCTCAAAATAAAGTGAGTTTAGAAGACTTATTTGAACAAATTAAGCAAGGTGAGATTAAAGATCTAAATGTCATCATTAAAGCCGATGTTCAAGGGTCAGCTGAAGCACTTGCGGCATCATTAAAGAAAATTGAAGTTGATAGTGTTCAAATTAATATCATTCATAAAGGTGTAGGAGCAATTAATGAATCTGATGTTCAACTTGCATCAGCATCAAATGCACTGATTATTGGATTTAACGTAAGACCAGATTTAAATGCACAAAAAACAGCAGAAAACGAACAAGTTGATATCAGACTACATCGTGTTATTTATAAAGCAATTGAAGAAATGGAATCAGCAATGAAAGGTTTATTAGATCCAGAATATGAAGAAAAAGTTATTGGACAAGCAGAAGTGCGTGAAACATTTAAAGTATCTAAAGTAGGAACAATAGCTGGAAGTTATGTAATTGATGGTAAAATTACGCGTAATTCAAGTATTAGAGTTATACGTGATGGTGTTGTATTATTTGAAGGCGAATTAGCAGCTTTAAAACGTTTTAAAGATGATGTTCGTCAAGTTGAAAAGAATTATGAGTGCGGTATAACGATTAAAGATTATAATAATATTAAAACAGGCGACATAATAGAAGCTTTCGTTATGGAGGAAATTGAGCGTACATGATTATTTATGCAGAAGTAGAATGTAAGCTTTATGAAGGGCATTCACTCAAGCAAAAAAGATCTGTTCTAAAACGTTTAATTTCAAAAATACAAAAAGAATTCAATGTTTCAATTACAGAGCTAGATTATCATGATTTGTGGCAAAGAACAAAGTTAGGAATTGCAATAGTCTCTAATGAATATGTTTATGCTGAAAAAGTGATGCAAAAAGTTTTTGAAACAATAGATTCTTTTCCAGAACTAGAAAGAACTTTAACAGACGTCGAGAGGTTATGATAGTTGACTTAAGTCTTCTAGCTGTTTTAAACTAGGGTTAAGAGGTGAATATTAATGAGTGATATTCGAGCGAATCGTGTAGCAGAACAGATGAAGAAAGAAATTAGTGATATTGTAAATAATAAAATTAAAGATCCAAGAATTGGGTTTTTAACAATAACTGATGTCGAAGTGACAGGTGATCTTCAACAAGCTAAAGTATTCTTTTCAGTTTTAGGTGATGAAAGTGAACGTGAAGCATCTTTACTAGGCTTAAATAAAGCAACAGGGTTTATTCGTTCTGAAATTGGGCGAAGAATTCGATTAAGAAAAGTACCAGAAATCAATTTTGAATATGACGTAGCTCATGAATATGGTAATCATATTGATGCTTTGTTACGTAATTTAGAAGAATAATTATTTGAAAATCTGACTTGCTTATAAAGCAGGTCAGATTTTTCATGCTAAATTAATTTATATTACTGTTTTGGAGGCTACAAAATGAATGGAATATTACCATTATGGAAACCTAAAGGGTTAACCTCACACGATTGTGTTTTTAAATTAAGGAAGATTTTAAAAACAAGAAAAATTGGCCATACAGGAACACTAGATCCAGAAGTAGAAGGTGTATTACCAATATGTATAGGTGGGGCAACAAAAATCATTCCTTATTTATCGGATTTAAAAAAAGTCTATGTTGCTAAGCTTACCTTAGGATCAACAACCGATACAGAGGATGCGACTGGTCAGATACTTAATCAATTAGATGTAGATGTTTTTCCTGAAATAGAAACAATCAAGAAAACTTTAAATAATTTTACTGGAGTAATAAAGCAAGTACCGCCAATGTATTCAGCAGTTCGTGTAAAGGGCAAACGACTTTACGAATATGCAAGAGAAAACATAGAAGTCAAAAGACCTATAAGAGAAGTTGTTATTCATGATATTGAATTACTCTCTTTGGACGAACAGACAAATAGTATTAACCTTAAAATATCATGTTCTAAAGGAACTTATATTAGAACACTTTGTGTAGATATCGGAGCAGAACTAGGTTACCCCGCTCATATGTCTAATCTAAAAAGAATAGAAAGTGACTCGTTTATAGAGTGTGAAACGTTTACATTTTCTGAAATAGAAGCTATAGTTAAAAATGAAGAATATCAAAAAATGATTCTACCTACTAGTCGAGCTCTAGATCATTTAGACACATATTTAGTAGATGAAGAGACAAAAAGACTGATTTTATTTGGTCAAAAGCTTGCCTTACCTAAAAACAAACAATTTATTAAGGGTATACCGTATAAAGTAATGTATCAAAAAGAATTACTAGCTATATATCATATTGACCCTGAAAATGAACAACAAATAAGAGCATTAAGAGTCTTTAATGAATCGAGAATTGAAGGTGACTAAGATAATGGAAACAAAATATTTAACATATCCACATGACTTAAACAAAACAAATCTATCTGATTCAGTTGCTGCAATAGGTTTTTTTGATGGCATTCATAAAGGGCATCAAGCAGTAATTAATCAAGCGTTAGATTATGCAAAAAAACACAAAAAGAAATGCAGTATAATAACATTTCATCCTCATCCATCCGTTGTTTTAAATAGTCCTAATAAAACTGTGAAATATATCACCCCACAAGCAGAAAAAGAAAGACTATTAAAAGAAATGGGTGTAGATCAAATTTATGTGATTAAATTTAATAAAGAATTGTCACTAGTGAAGCCAGAAGAATTTATTGAACATTTTATAGTAGGTTTAAACATTACTCATTTAGTAGCTGGATTTGATTTTAGTTTCGGTCATAAAGGACAAGGTAATATGACTAATATCGAAAAATTTGCAAAAAACAGATTTACTTTTGAAGCATTAAATAAAGTTCAAATGAATGAGTCAAAAATAAGTTCAACTCAAATTAGAAAATTGTTAGCTGAGGGATTAGTAAAAGAAGCAGGAGATTTATTGGGGAGACCATTTACATATGAAGGTACAGTAGTTACAGGTGATAAACGTGGTCGACTGATAGGTTTTCCGACTGCAAATCTAGAAACGAATGAAGAATATTTACTACCTAAAAAAGGGGTTTATGCAGTTAAACTAATTGTATCTAGTAAAGTATATTATGGAATGGCAAATCTAGGTTTTGGATTTTAATAAAGACATATATGGAGAAACAATTAAACTAGAATGGTTAGAATTTGTAAGAGAAGAACAAAAATTTTCAGGGATTGAAGAAATAAAAGCCCAATTAAAAACGGATGAAATCAACATACGTAAATTAATTAATAAATAAATATAACTCTTGCATTTAAACTAAAAAAGGATTATGATAATAGAGTAACCTTCGCTTGGCAGTTCGAATCTCCGACGATTGCTAGGGGAAAGGTGATTTAAAAAAATAGGAGGTGGCCAAATATGGCTATTAAACCAGAACGTAAAACAGAAATTATTAATGAATACAAAGTACACGAGAATGACACAGGTTCTCCAGAAGTACAAATTGCTGTATTGACTGAAGACATTAACAATTTAAACGAACATTTACGTATTCATACACGTGATCACCATTCACGTCGTGGATTATTAACAATGGTAGGTCAGCGTCGTAATTTACTTAAATATTTACGTAATAAAGACGTTGTTCGTTACCGTAATTTAATTGAAAAATTAGGCTTACGTAGATAATAAAAAAAGCGGGAGAAATCCTGCTTTTTTTATATTGTATTATAATAAAGATAGGGGTTATTAAGAATGAAAATAAACCAAAAAAATGTGTTTGAAACAGAAATTAATGGCAAACCATTTAGAGTAGAAATTGGAGAAATGGCTAAACAAGCAAATGGTTCTTGTATGGTTTACTATGGTGACACTGCTGTTCTTGCAGCTGTAACTGCTTCAAAGAAACCTAAAGACTTACCATTTTTCCCATTACAAGTTAATTATGAAGAGCGTCTATATTCAGTAGGTAAAATTCCAGGTGGATTTATCAAGCGAGAAGGAAGACCTAGTGAGAATGCAGTTTTAACATCTCGTTTAATTGACCGTCCAATTAGACCTTTGTTTCCAGAAGATTTTAGAAATGAAGTTCAAGTAATTACAACAGTGATGAGCGTTGAACAAGATTGCTCACCTGAAATAGCTGCAATGATTGGTGCATCAATAAGTTTATCGATATCTGATATTCCTTTTGATGGTCCGATTGCTGGTATTAATGTGGGCCAGGTTGATGGTGAATTTGTTGTAAACCCGTCGTTGGAACAACAAGAAAAAAGTGAATTAGAGCTAACTGTTGCTGGAACTAAAGATGGTGTTAATATGGTTGAAGCTGGTGCTGATGAGGTAACAGAAGATATCATTTTAGATGCAATCATGTTTGGTCATCAAGAGATTGTTCGCTTAGTTGAATTCCAAGAAGAAATTGTGAATGCACTTGATGTTGAAAAATTTGTGCCTGAAGTTTTTGAACTAGATGAATCTATAGAAAAAGAAGTAGAAGCTAAAGCAAAAGATGAGATTTTAGCTGCAATTAAAGTGACCGAGAAAAAAGCCCGTGAGGAAGCAATTGAATCTGTTAAAGATAGTGTTCTGAGTAATTATGATGATGAGGATACAGAAACACTAGTTCATGTTACAGTAACCTTAGATAATTTAGTTAAAGATGGTGTCCGTTATTTAATTACGGATGAAAAAATCCGACCAGATGGACGTAAAATAGATGAGATTAGAGACCTTGCTTCTCGAACAGATATTTTACCACGTACACATGGTTCAGGTTTATTTACACGTGGACAAACTCAAGCTTTGAGTGTTTGTACATTAGGATCGTTAAGTGAAAATCAATTTCTTGATGGTATTGATTTAGAAGAAACAAAGCGATTTATGCATCATTATAACTTCCCGCAATACAGCGTTGGAGAAACAGGTCCTATTCGCGGTCCAGGAAGACGTGAAATTGGTCATGGAGCATTAGGAGAAAGAGCATTAGAAAAAGTTTTACCTTCTGAAGAAGAGTTTCCATATACAATTCGTGTTGTCTCTGAAGTACTTGAATCAAATGGTTCTTCATCACAAGCAAGTATTTGTGCAGGCACACTTTCAATGATGGATGCGGGTGTACCTATCAAAGCGCCAGTTGCAGGTATTGCAATGGGATTAATAAAAACAGGAGAAAACTACTCAGTGCTTTCTGACATTCAAGGACTGGAAGATGCTTTAGGAGATATGGATTTTAAAGTAGCAGGAACTGAAAAAGGAATTACAGCACTTCAAATGGATATTAAAATTGACGGTTTAAATCGTAATATACTTAAAGAATCTTTAGAACAAGCTAAAATTGGACGATTAACAATATTGAAATCTATGGTGGACGTTATTAATGCACCAAAAGAAGAAGTATCAAAATATGCACCAAAAATTGTTACGATGCAAATTGATCCAGATAAAATACGTACAGTTATTGGACCAAGTGGAAAACAGATTAATAAAATTATTGAAGAAACAGGCGTAAAAATTGATATAGAACAAGATGGTAATGTATTTATATCTTCTACAGAGTCTGATAAAATTGATGTTGCAAAACAAATAATTGAAGATTTAGTTCGTGAAGCTAAAGTTGGTGAAATTTATTTAGGTGAAGTTAAACGAATCGAAAAGTTCGGTGCATTTGTAGAGATATTTAAAGGTAAAGATGGATTAGTTCATATCTCAGAATTACAAGATAAACGTACTGAAAAAGTTGAAGATGTATTAAAAATTGGTGATGAAGTAATGGTAAAAGTAATAGAAATCGATCGCCAAGGTCGCGTTAACTTATCACGCAAACAAGCATTAAAAGAAGAAGCTGAAACAGAGTCTTCAAATAAATAATATCAAAAGAAGCTGGATGTCCAGTTTCTTTTTTTTTTTGTTAATTATGTGGAAGTTACATTTATTTTCCATTACTTGTGATATTCTGATATGATAGCATGAGGATTTGTTAAATTAAAAGATATTTTCGGTATTTTAAGGAGGAAATTTTATGATTGAAAAACATACAAGTGAAAATGGTCTACGAGTCGTTTTAGAAAATATTACATCTGTTAGATCTGTTACGATTGGTGTTTGGATTTTAACAGGATCAAGAAATGAAACTAATATTAATAACGGTATTTCACATCTCATTGAGCATATGATGTTTAAAGGAACAAAAACAAGAACAGCACAAGATATAGCTGAAGCATTTGATTCAATCGGTGGTCAAGTAAATGCTTTCACATCAAGAGAATATACATGTTATTACGCACGTGTTATCGATACGCATAAAGAACACGCTATAGAAGTATTATCAGATATGTTTTTCAATTCAACTTTTGATGAAGTGGAATTAGAAAAAGAAAAGAAAGTAGTATCTGAAGAAATAAAAATGTATGAAGATGCGCCAGATGATATTGTTCATGACTTATTATCAAAAGCTGCATATGGTGATCATGCTTTAGGTTATCCAATCCTAGGTACTGATAATCATTTACAATCATTCACGCGTGAAGATCTATTTGAATATAAAAATAAATATTATAATCCGGCTAATGTAGTCGTTTCAGTAGCAGGAAATGTAGATACTGATTTTATTAAAACAATAGAAAAACACTTTAATCATTTTGATAATCAAAATGAACCAAATAAAATTGAAAAACCTTCTTTCTTAGCTCAAGAATTGACTAGATCTAAAGATACAGAACAAGCTCATTTATGTTTTGGATATGAAGGGATAGCTATTAATGATGAGAGATATTCTAGCTTGGCTGTTTTGAATAATGTCTTAG
>CALZEK010000054.1 GCA_945639745.1 uncultured Bacillaceae bacterium | reverse complement strand
GCTTAGAAGTCTTAACATATAGAGAAAAAACTGATGAAGATGGATATATTAATAATATGATTTCTATTTATCCTGAAAAAATAAACATTAAACGAACAGGTGCTGTCTCGATGAATCAATTGTTTTTAAAAGGACGTTTAACAGAGTGTTTATATAAGCATCCACATGGCAATATTCATATGGAAATAGATACTGTTTCAATGTCATATGAATCAATTGAAGAAACAGGTCGAGGTCAAGCGGTAATTGCTTATCGAGCAATGTTAAATGGCACGACAGAAAGAAATCATTATTTAACATTAACATTTATGGAGGAGTAAATATGAGTATATTAAATGAAGTAGAACTAAATTTAGAAAAAACAATCAAAGAAGCAGTTATTAAATCAAGTCTCGCAGGAGAAGAAGAAGTACCAGAAATAACTTTAGAAAGTCCAAAGATAAAATCACATGGTGATTTTGCTACAAATATAGCAATGAAGCTTGCTAAAATAGCCAAAATGCCTCCACGGAAAATTGCTGAAACAATTGTTCAGCATATTAATCAAGAAACCGGTTCGATTGAAAAAGTCGAGATAGCTGGTCCTGGTTTTATCAACTTCTTTATGAAAGATACATTTTTAGAAAATGTAGTAGAAGCGGTTTTAACATCAGGATCAAATTATGGAAAATCAAACAGTGGCGCAGGCGAGCGTATTCAAGTTGAATTTGTATCGGTAAATCCGACAGGCGATTTACATTTAGGACATGCTCGTGGAGCAGCATTTGGAGATATTCTCTGTAATGTATATGAAACAGCAGGTTATGAAGTTGAACGTGAATATTATATAAATGATGCAGGTAATCAAATGAACCAACTTGCACTGTCCGTAGAAGCAAGATATTTAGAAGCATTAAACAAACCTAGTAATATGCCAGAAGATGGTTATAAAGGTGAAGATATTATTGAGGTAGGAAAAGAGTTAGCTGAAAAATACAGTGCTGAATTATTAGAAAAACCAGATGCCGAAAGACTTAAGTTTTTTAGGGAATACGGTTTAGAATATGAAATAGAAAAAATAAAGACTGATTTAGAGGCTTTCGGTGTTCATTTTGATCACTGGTTTTCAGAGCAGTCGCTTTATGATTCTGGAAAAATTACAACATCGCTTAACAAATTAAAAGAAGCTGGCTACACGTATGAATCAGACGGTGCTACCTGGTTACGTTCGACAGACTTTGGTGATGACAAAGATCGCGTACTGATTAAACAAGATGGGACCTATACTTACTTAACGCCTGATATTGCTTATCATCAAAATAAATTTGAACGTGGTTTTGATAAAGTAATTAATGTTTGGGGAGCAGATCATCACGGATACGTATCAAGAATGAGTGCTGCAATTCAAGCTTTAGGTTATCCGGTTGAAAAATTCAGTGTCAATATTATTCAAATGGTGAACTTATTTGAAGAAGGTGAAAGAATAAGAATGAGTAAACGAACAGGTAAAGCTGTTGCCTTACGTGAACTAATGGATGAAGTTGGCGTTGATGCAGTACGTTACTTTTTCAGTATGCGTTCTAATGATTCACAACTTGATTTTGATTTGGCATTAGCGCGTTCAGAGTCAAATGAAAATCCAGTGTTTTATGTCCAATATGCTCATGCACGTATTGCCACAATTCTTGCAAATGCAAAAGCAGCAGGTTATGAATTAGAAGCGTCATACGATCCGAAATTGCTTGTTTCTGAAAAAGAATTAGATCTATTAAAACAACTTGCAGCATTCCCTGTTGTTGTAGCTGACGCTGCTAAATTAGAAACACCTCATCGAGTTACGCAATATGTTTATGATCTAGCAGCTATGTTACATTCATTTTATAATGCTGAAAAAGTATTAAGTGATGATAAAGCACTTACTCAAAGCCGTTTAGCACTTGTGCAAGCAGTGAAAATAACGCTAGCGAATGGGTTAAAAATCTTAGGTGTAAGTGCACCTGAACAAATGTAATTAAAAACAACAGAGTCTCTTAGAGACTCTGTTGTTTTTAATTACTGTTTCATGTATGATATATTTATAATAAATGTAAAGTCAATATCGTGGTTGACTGAACGTTCGCTCATAATGTATTATAGAATTTAATATGTAAACGAAATTTTTTAAAACCAACTGGAAACGTTTACAATAAAGAAAAAGAATTAACGGAGGAGGACGAAAATGGATACATTTTTGACAATTAATTTAATCGCTTTCATATTGGTTGTTCTTTACGGATTATTTTTATTTCTTAAAGCTGTTACAACAAGAATTTCTTATATGAAATTAGGGAAAAAGACAGAATTTGACTTGGATTTAAAAGAACGTTTGCGTGATGTACTTGTGATTGTATTTGGACAATCAAAATTATTAAAAGATAAAAAATCAGGTGCTATTCATGTCATGATGTTTTATGGTTTTATTTTAGTTCAATTTGGAGCAATTGACATGTTTATTAAGGGGATTGCACCAGATAAGCATTTACCGCTTGGTCCAATCTACCCAGGATTTACTTTCTTTCAAGAGTTAGTAACCCTAACGATATTAGTTGCTGTTGTATGGGCATTTTATCGCCGTTATATCGAGAAGCTTGTTCGTTTAAAAAGAGGTTGGTATGCAGGGTTAGTTCTGATATTTATTGGAACGCTTATGCTCTCAGTTCTATTTGGTAATGGAATGATGATAATTTGGCAAGGGGCCGAAACTGCTTGGACTGAACCAATTGCTAGTTTAATTGCTATGGCATTTAGTTTCCTGCCTGAAACAGCGGCAATGGTCTTATTCTTTGTTTTTTGGTGGATACATACTGTAACAATTTTAGCGTTCTTAGTTTATATTCCACAATCAAAACACGCACACTTAATCGCAGCACCAGTTAATGTATTTGTAAGTAAGCGTGTACCAGGAAAATTAAAAACACTTAACTTTGATTTTGATGAAGACACACCAGAAGAGGATATGGTCTTTGGTGCAGGTAAAGTAGAAGACTTTGATCAACTACAAATGCTTGATTTTTATTCATGTGTTGAATGTGGACGTTGTACAGATGTATGTCCTGCAGCAACAACCGGAAAAATGTTGTCGCCAATGGATATCATGGTTAAATTAAGAGATCATCTAAATGATAAAGGTGCAGCAGTAACAGGAAAATCTGCTTGGGTACCTGCTATGGCATTTAATGATAAAGGACCAAACAAATATGCTAATATGGAGCGCTCAGAAGCAATGTCAGCAATGGATTCTATTAGTATGATTGGTGATGTTATTACAGAAGAAGAACTAGCTGGTTGTACGACTTGTCGTAACTGTGAAGATGCATGTCCAGTGATGAACGAACATGTAGGTCAAATTATTGATATGCGTCGTTACTTAGTTATGGCTGAAGGTAAGATGGATCCTGAAGCGCAACGCGCAGTAACAAATATAGAACGTCAAGGTAACCCTTGGGGACTATCTAAAAAAGACCGCGTAAAATGGCGTGATCAAGATGAGACAATCCATATCCCAACAGTTAAAGAACTTAAAAAAGCGGATGAAGAATTTGAATATCTATTCTGGGTTAGTTCAATGGGATCATATGATAGTAGAAGTCAGAAGATTAGTTTAGCATTTGCTAAACTAATGAACGAAGCAGGTGTAAGTTTTGCTATTTTAGGAAATACAGAAGCAAACTCGGGAGATACAGCACGTCGTATAGGTAACGAGTTCTTATTCCAGGAAATTGCTGAAAAAAATATTAAAACATTTGAAAAAAATAATGTCACGAAAATAGTGACAATTGATCCACATGCTTATAACATCTTTAAAAATGAATATCCAGATTTAGGATATGAAGCAGAAGAGGTCTTACACCACACAGAAATGTTACATGATTTAGTAGCTTCTGGAAAATTAAATCCGGTTAAATCAATTAGTCAACGCTTAACATATCATGACTCATGTTATTTAGGTCGCTATAACGATGTTTATGACCCACCACGTGAAATACTAGAGGCCATACCAGGACTTGAACTTGTTGAAATGGTAAGAACTAAAGAAAACGGGATGTGTTGTGGTGCAGGTGGTGGTTTGATGTGGACTGAGGAGACAACGGGTAATCGTATTAACGTTGCAAGAACTGAACAGGCTTTAGAAGTTGAACCAACAATGATTTCAAGTGCTTGTCCATTCTGTTTAACGATGTTAAGTGATGGGACAAAGGCAAAAGAAGTAGATCAAGACATTAGTACAATGGACGTTGCAGAAATCTTAGCCTTATCAGTTTTTGATGAAGAGTCAGCAGAAGAAGAAATAGCTTAATATATAAGTAAATCATAGATAAAAGAGGAGCTTTAGTCTCTTCTTTTATCTTTCCTTAAGATATTAATTGAGCGCTCGCTCAGTTTCGATAATTAAAGCAAGATAATTATGTGAAGGAGATGAAAATTAAATGAGGAAAACAGTTATTGTTTCAGGAGCTCGAACACCTTTTGGTAAAATGGGTGGTAGTTTAAGTAATCTGAAAGCTACAGAATTAGGTGGTATTGCCATCAAAGAAGCGATTAATCAATCAGGTATTGATGCAAAGCTCATTGACGAGGTTATTTTTGGGAATGTTTTACAAGGTGGTCAAGGTCAAATACCTTCAAGACAAGCAGCAAGAAATGCAGGAATTCCTTGGCACGTAAAGTCAGAAACAATTAACAAAGTATGCGCGTCAGGAATGAGGAGCCTAACTTTAGCTGATCAATTAATACGTTCAGGAGATGAGGATATTATTGTTGCTGGTGGAATGGAAAGTATGAGTAACGCACCGTACATTTTACCTAAAGCACGTCAAGGTTATCGCATGGGAGATCAAGCAGTTGTTGATTTAATGATACATGATGGCTTAACATGTTCATTTGCAAATGTCCATATGGGTAATTATGGGAACTCAACAGCGAAAGATTGCGAAATAACTAGAAGGCAACAAGATGAGTGGGCTGTAAGAAGCCATAAATTAGCACTTGATGCGATTGAATCAGGTAAATTTGCAAATGAAATTGTTCCAGTTGAGGTTCCACAACGACGCGGTGAACCGATTATTGTCGATACAGATGAAGCACCACGCGAAGGAACGACAGTGGAAGTGTTAGAAAAATTAAAACCAGCATTTGGAAAAGACGGCACGATTACTGCTGGGAATGCTCCAGGAGTAAATGATGGGGCTTGCGCATTTGTTGTGATGTCAAATGAGCGTGCAGTAGAATTAGGTAAAAAACCTTTAGCAACAATAGTTAGCCATGCGGAGGTTGCTGTAGAAGCTAAAGATTTCCCACAAACACCAGGTATTGTTATCAATAAGTTATTAGATAAAGCCGGTAAAGATGTTAGCGAAATCGATCTATTTGAAATAAACGAAGCTTTCGCAGTTGTCTCTTTAGTGAGCATGGAAATAGCTGGTATTGATCCTGATAAAGTAAATGTTAATGGTGGAGCAGTAGCATTAGGGCACCCAATCGGAGCAAGTGGAGCCCGAATTATTTTAACCTTAATCCATGAATTAGAGCGTCGCGGCGGTGGATTAGGGGTAGCGGCAATATGTAGTGGAAGTGGTCAAGGAGATGCTGTTTTAATCGAAGTGCCTAAATCATAAAGGAGTGCATAATAAATGATCAAACAAATTATGGTTATTGGAGCAGGTCAAATGGGTTCAGGAATTGCTCAAGTATTTGCTCAAGCAAAATATGAAGTTATTTTAAATGATGTAAATGAAAAGGCTTTAGAAAAGGCTAAAACAAATATTGAAAAACATTTGGTGCGTTCAGTTGAAAAAGGTAGAATGACAGAAGCGGATAAACAAGCAACATTGGAACGATTAAAATTATCAACAAAACTTGATTCAGCCCGTGAAAGTGATTTTATTATTGAAGCTATTGTAGAAAATTTAGAAATTAAGACAGAACTATTTAAACAATTAGACGCTATTGCAAAAGATCATGCTATTTTTGCATCAAATACATCTTCAATCTCAATTACAGAGCTTGCAGCAGCCACAAAGCGCCCTGAACAAGTTATTGGAATGCATTTCATGAATCCTGTACCTGTAATGAAGTTAGTAGAAATTATTCGTGGTCTACAAACGAGTGATGAAACTTACCAAGTAATTGAAACATTGACTGAAAAATTAGCGAAAGTATCAGTAGAAGCAAATGATTTTCCCGGCTTTGTAGCTAATCGAGTGTTAATGCCATTGATTAATGAAGCAGTTTATGCTGTCTATGAAGGTGTTTCATCGATAGAAGATGTTGATACAGTGATGAAATTAGGGATGAATCATCCAATGGGACCTCTTGAGTTAGCAGATTTTATTGGTTTAGATACATGTTTATCTATTATGGAAGTTCTCCATGACGGTTTAGGAGATAGTAAGTATCGTCCATGTCCATTGCTTAAGCAATATGTTCAAGCAGGTTGGTATGGTAAAAAGACAGGCAAAGGATTTTATGAATATAAATAAAATAGCTTGAGGGTGAACAGATGGAATTATTATTGACAGAAGAACAACTGATGTTACAAGCAACAATTAGAAAATTTGTTGAAAAGGAAGTAAAACCAGCTGTTGAAGAAATGGAAAAAACACATAAATTTCCAACAGAATTAATTAATAAAATGGGACAGTTAGGTCTAATGGGGATACCAATTGATAAAGAGTATTCTGGTGGTGGCATGGATTTTACGTCATATGTTTTAGCAATTCATGAATTATCAAAAGAGAGTGCAGCTTTAGGTGTCATCTTATCTGTTCATACGTCAGTAGGAACAAAGCCAATAATTGATTTCGGTACAAAGGAGCAAATAAAGAAGTATGTACCTAAGTTAACAACAGGTGAATATATCGGGGCGTTTGCCTTAACAGAACCTAGTGCGGGATCTGATGCAGCAAGTTTAAAGACAACGGCAACAAAAAAAGATGACCATTATGTTTTAAATGGTTCAAAAGTATTTATAACAAATGGAAATGAAGCAGATACATTTATTACATTTGCTAAAACGGCAGCAGATGAAGTGAGTGCTTTTATAGTGGAAAGAAACTCTCCAGGACTTAAAATTGGTAAAAATGAAAATAAAATGGGATTAAGAGGGACAAGTACAGTTGAATTGTTTTTTGAAAACTGCATTATACCTATCGAACAACAACTTGGTAAAACAGGTGAAGGATTCAAAATTGCAATGGCTAATCTAAATGTTGGTCGAATTGGTATCGCTGCCCAAGCTCTAGGTATAGCTGAAGGAGCTTTAAATTATGCAGCTAAATATGCAAAGGAACGTAAGCAATTTGACAAGCCTATTTCGCACCATCAAGGTATCTCATTTAAATTAGCAGATATGGCAACAGCAGTAGAAGCTGCTCGATTGTTGACTTATCAAGCAGCTAATCTTGTTGAATTAAAAAAAGAATGTCGTAAAGAAGTCTCAATGGCGAAAATGTTTGCCTCTAAAACTGCTATGAAGGTTGCAATAGAAGCTGTTCAGATTTTAGGTGGTTATGGTTATACTGAAGATTATCCTGTCGAACGTTTTTTCCGTGATGCAAAAGTTACTGAAATATATGAAGGTACGAATGAAATTCAACATTTAGTTATTTCAAAAGAGCTTTTAAAATGATAATCTCATTAAAATAGGAGGAATTTATAATGAATTTTCAACTTACAGAAGAGCAAGAAATGTTAAGGAAAATGGTCAGAGACTTTGCTGAAAAAGAAGTTGAACCAACTGCTGCAGAACGAGATGAAAATGAGCGTTTTGATCGCTCGATTTTTGATAAGATGGCCAGTTTAGGTTTAGCAGGAATTCCTTGGCCAGAAGAATATGGAGGAATTGGTTCAGATTACTTGAGTTATGTGATTGCTGTTGAGGAATTATCACGTGTTTGTGCTTCAACAGGTGTTACTTTATCAGCTCACGTATCTTTAGCAAGTTGGCCAATTTATAAATACGGTAATGAAGAACAGAAACAAACATTTTTAAAAAGATTGGCAGAAGGTTCGGCATTAGGTGCATATG
>CALZEK010000053.1 GCA_945639745.1 uncultured Bacillaceae bacterium | reverse complement strand
TAATGTATAATAATGCAAGTTTTATTTTAATTTTATTTTTAATTCATCTTTATAGAAATTAAGATATAATCTAATATAGAGAAGGAGGTTATAAAATGACTATTGAACATCTTATCTTCTTACTTATAATTGGTTATTTGATTTATACATTTGATATAATTCAAAAAAATTTACCTGTTCCTGTTATTTTATTACTTATAGGTATCGCCTTATCTTTTATTCCTTATTTTCAAACGATTAAATTAAGTGATGAAGTTATTTATTCAATTTTTCTTCCGGCACTTTTATTTATTTCAGCTTATCAATTTTCAGCAAAAGCATTAATTA
The DNA here is from genome assembly GCA_945639745.1 of uncultured Bacillaceae bacterium. Classification (GTDB taxonomy): domain Bacteria; phylum Bacillota; class Bacilli; order Bacillales; family Amphibacillaceae; genus Pseudogracilibacillus. The sequence goes on along the minus strand of CALZEK010000053.1, from coordinate 7,735 downwards.
AACATCGAAGAATCATTGCTTATTTAAGTACAATCGGACTTGTGATTACTGTTGTCCTACTCGGGGTTGTTATTTATTTTATTGGTTTTTTCTTTGTTAACTTATCGCTTGTGGCTGCGTTATTACTCGCAGCAATTTTAACACCTACAGACCCTGTTTCTGTCGTATCTGTTTTAAAAAGCTCTTCTGATAATCCTGATATTGCTAATATTGTTGATGGTGAATCAATGATAAATGATGGCACAAGTATTGTTTTATTCGCAGTGCTTTTTAATATGTATTTGAATAATGAATCCTTTCAAGTAATCGCATTTATTCAATCTTTTTTGTTTGTTTCAATTGGTGGGATAATTATTGGCCTTATCGCAGGGTGGCTTTTAAGCAAAGCCACACATCTTTTTCTTGAAGGTGAATATCAAGTCATGTTAAGTATTATTGCTGCTTATGGTAGTTTTCATTTGGCAGAACATTTTGGTTTTTCTGGCGTGCTAGCTACTGTCACAACAGGCATATTATTATCTTGGGAATTTGACCACATAAATAAATCTGATCATTATCTTGAAAAACTAAATGGTTTTTGGGGTGTCATTGAACCTACTTTACTTAGTTTACTCTTTTTATTAATAGGTATTGAAGCAACTAAATATTTACTTCATGACTACTGGCTTTATGCGATTATAATTTTTATAGCGTCAATTTTAATCAGATATATTGTTGTTGTTAGTTCACTTAAGCTGTTTTCGCATTGGGAACATATTAATTTAAAACAATCAGCAATTATCGCTTGGTCAGGGATTAGAGGGACCATGTCTGTCTTTTTAATTTTAACACTCTCATTGAATGAAGGTTTTCATTTAAATGCGATTATTTCAATTAGTTTTTCAGTTGTTATTTTATCCTTGGTTTTTCAAAGTCTTGGCGTTTATCCTTTATCTAAAATACTAAATAAGTATTAATATGTTTAAATAGAATCTATTCAGGTTATAGAGGGTTAGATGAGAGGGGATGAATTGAATGAAGAAATGGATAACTTTATTATTTATTATGATTCTTGCTCTATTGATTACTGCTTGTAGCGGTAATAATGATTCAACAGATAAAAATCAAAATGAAAGCGATAACTCAACTGAAAAATCTGATGAGGAAGCAAGTAATGAAAGTTCAGAAGAGATTGTTGTTTCCTTAAGTAACCTTGATGGTGATCAAGCTGCTGAAGCGACACTTATTCAAGAAACTGATGGTGTAAAAATCCATATCAAAGGTGATGGCTTTTCAAAAGATACTAAACAACACGCTTTTCATATTCATGAAAAAGGAATATGTGACCCTGAAGAAAAATTTGAATCAGCTGGTGGTCACTATAATCCCCACGATAAAGAGCATGGTAAACATGCAGATAAGGGTCATCATGCCGGTGACTTTGAAAATATCGATGTAGATGATGGTGAAGTTGATATCGAATTTACAACAGATCAAATTAGTTTAGATGAAGAAGCAGATAATACTGTCTTTAGTAAAGATGGAACGTCATTTGTGATTCATGCTGGGACCGATGATTATAAATCACAACCAGCAGGTGATGCTGGAGACCGAATTATATGTGGTGTGATTGCAGAGCCTAAATAAACTAAGATAATTTGAAGTACAGAATGTTTAATAATCATTTATTAACATTCTGTACTTTTAACTTGAACTTTATAAAGGAGTGATTCATTTGAAACGAACTGCTGAAATTGTTTTAACAGTAATTGGTCTTATTTTAACAAGTTTAGGAGCTATTCTTGTTGGCGTTAGTATTTCTTTATTTAATTCAAATGCTTTTATTAATGATTTTGAAAACATGTTTCTCCAAATCGCACAAGATGAAGGCATTACGATTAATTCCAGTGATATCCAAATGATTATCACAACTTTCCAAAATGCTGGATGGATTGTTTTAGCTTTATTAATTGTGAGCTTAATTCTTAGTATTATTGCAATTTACTGCTTTGTTGGTAATAAAAAACCCAAAACAGCTAGTCTTTTAGTGATTATTGCAGCGGTCATTGTTGCAATTAGCACTTTACTTGCTGGCTTTTTACCTGCATTGTTCTATTTAATTGCCGGTATTGTTGGCTTTGCAAGAAAGACAACTAAACCAATAAATCCGCTTGATAAGCCTGATTTAACAACTGAACAGAGTCATTCCCATGATTTAAAGTAAAGCTATTGCTATAATATTTAAAAGCTTTGCTAACTTTTATTTATTAGAAGGGATGAATTTAAATGGTGAAAAAAATACTTTTAATTTTATTTTCAATTACTTTTATTGTCGCTTGTGGATCTCCTGAAGATGACAAGCAAGGTAAATCAAAGCAAACTGAAATTGAGAACCAAGATATTGCTGATGAAAATGAAACAGATGATGAATCAGGAATCAACGTTGAGAAAGGCCTTTTCAATGTTGAACTTACTCTACCTGCTTCACTTTTTCCTGAGGATGAATATGGAGATATTGAGGCTGGAATAACAGAGGATAATGATGCAGACGTCACACAAAATGATGATGGGTCTATTACAGTAAAAATGTCTAAAAAAGATCATAAGGATATGATGGCAGACATGAAAGATGAGATGATTGAAACCATTGAAGATATTAAAGAAGATGATGAATTCACTTCGATTAAAGATATCACATATAATAATGATTTTACAGAAATGAAAATGATGGTAGATAAAACTGCTTTTGAAAACAGTTTTGACGGATTTTCAACCATGACTCTTGGATTTACGAGTATGTTTTATCAAGCATTTGATGGTAAAGATCTTGAAACAGATAAAATCAAAATTATTATCGAAGATGAGTCGACTAATGAAGTCATTGATGAATTAATTTATCCAGACCAACTAGATGAAATGGAAAAGGCTTTTGATTAATTAAACTAAAAATCCCACATATTAATATGTGGGATTTTGTGATTAATAAGCGCTCCAACCATCATCTGCTGTGATTGTGACACCATTAATATAACTTGATTCATCTGAAGCTAAGAAAAGAGCAATATTTGCGATATCTTTGACTTCACCTGGTTTTGGGATTAAATTAACAGCGCGTGTTGCTTGTTCCATACCAAATTTATCAATGTTTTTCATTGCGGCAGCAAATCCAGTTTGAATTTGGCCTGGCGCAATTGCATTACAACGAATATTTTCAGGACCATATTGTGATGCAACGCTTTTTGTCATTCCTACAACAGCATGTTTTGCAGCTGTATATGTGAAACCACCACGACCTCCTGTTAAACCAGAAATAGATGCCATATTTACAATTACTCCACCTTTATTTTCTTGGAAGTGGGGAATTGCTCTACGTGTGATGCGCATCACACCATCTACATTAATTGCCATAACACGTTCCCAAACATCATCTTCAACATTACCCGCAGCTTGCATATTATCTCCAACACCTGCATTATTAACAATAATGTCAATTTTTCCATATTTTTCGATTGTTTCTGTAAACATTTTTTCAATATCATTTTCTTTAGCAACATTTACAACAACACCAAATGCCTCATATCCAGAATCAGATAATTCCTTAACTGTTGCCTTAAGTGCTTCTTCATTAAAGTCTGCAATAACAACTTTTGCACCTTCTTTAGCGTATGTTTCAGCAATTCCTTTTCCAATTCCTGCTCCACTACCTGTAATAATGGCCACTTTGTCTTTTAAACGTTTCATTTACATCACCTTTTTTTGTCTGATTTAACTTCATTATACTTCAATTATATTCTTCGGCTATTCACTTCTCAATTAACTGACTCAATAAACAGCAATTACTTCTTTAATTTTGTCTAAACAATGAAAAAACCACAAATTACGATTAAATCGTAACTTGTGGTTGATAATTTATTTATTAACCAATTGAACCTTCCATTTCATAGCTCATTAGTCTGTTCATTTCTACAGCGTACTCCATTGGTAGTTCGCGTGTGAATGGCTCAATGAAGCCCATAACAATCATATCTGTTGCTTCTTGTTCTTCTAATCCACGGCTCATTAGATAGAATAGTTGCTCTTCAGATACTTTTGAAACTTTTGCTTCGTGTTCAAGTGATACATTATCATTATAAATTTCATTATATGGAATTGTATCTGATGTTGAGATATCATCCATAATTAACGTGTCACACTCAATGTTTGCACGTGCACCATCTGCAGTACGACCAAATGATACAATTCCACGGTATGATACTTTTCCACCATCTTTTGAAATAGATTTTGAAACGATTGATGATGATGTATTCTTTCCAATATGGTGCATTTTAGCTCCAGCGTCTTGGTGCTGACCTTTACCTGCTAAAGCAATTGAAATCGTTACACCACGAGAATGATCACCTTTTAGGATAACTGAAGGATACTTCATCGTCAGTTTTGATCCCATATTACCATCAATCCACTCCATTGTTCCAGCTTCATCAACTGTTGCACGTTTAGTTACTAAGTTGTAAACGTTATTCGACCAGTTTTGAATTGTTGTATAACGACAATATCCATTCTTTTTAACATATATTTCTACAACAGCACTATGAAGTGAACTTGTTGTATATGTTGGTGCTGTACATCCTTCAACGTAATGAACAGATGCATCTTCATCTACAATAATTAGTGTTCTTTCAAATTGTCCCATGTTTTCTGAGTTAATTCTGAAATATGCTTGCAATGGTGCAGTTGCTTTAACGCCTTTTGGTACATAGATGAATGAACCACCTGACCATACAGCTGTATTTAAAGCAGAGAATTTATTATCTGATGCTGGAATAACTTTACCAAAATACTCTCTAAACATTTCTTCATGATTTTGAAGAGCACTATCCGTGTCTGAGAAAATAATCCCTAGTTCTTCTAGGTCTTTTTCTAAACTTTGATAAACAACCTCTGATTCATATTGAGCAGAAACACCTGCAAGATATTTTTGCTCAGCTTCTGGAATTCCTAAGCGATCAAATGTTTCTTTAATTTCTTCAGGAACTTCATCCCATGATCTACTTTGTTTTTCTGATGGTTTAACGTAATAAATAATTTCATCAAAATCTAATTCTGATAAATCTCCACCCCATTGTGGCATTGGCTTATCATAAAATATTTCAAGTGCTTTAAGACGTTCTTCAAGCATCCATTTAGGTTCTTTTTTCATATTAGAGATTTCTTCAACAATTTCTTTTGTTAAACCTCTTTCAGTACGGAATACAGAGACATCTTTATCTTGAAAGCCATACTTATAATTGTCAACTTCAGGCATGTTTTTAGCCATATCAAAAACCTCCTTATATTTTTTCGTACACTTTATTCTTCTTCTACGACACGCTCCATCGCTTTCCAAGCAAGTGTTGCACATTTAATTCGTGCAGGGAAGTTAGATACACCTTGCAATGCTTCGATATCTTCTAAACCAAATTCATCCATATCAACATCTTTACCGAGCATCATATCTGAAAATAGCTCTGACATTGCTAGTGCTTCAGAAATTGTTTTCCCTTTAACAGCTTGTGTCATCATTGAAGCAGATGCTAAACTAATTGAACATCCATCACCTGTAAACTTAACATCTTCAACAGTATCTCCATCTAATTGGAACTGTAAAAAGATGCGATCTCCACATGTTGGGTTATTCATTTCAATTGTCAAAGAATCATTGTCTTCAAATTTTCCTTTATTACGTGGATGCTTATAGTGATCCATAATTACTTGTCGATATAATGTATCTAAATTGACATTAGACATCGCCAAAATACTCCTTTGTTTTCTTCAGACCTGCAACTAAACGATCAATATCATCTTCATTGTTATAAAGATACATACTTGCTCTTGCTGTTGAGGTAACACCTAACCATTTCATTAGAGGTTGTGCACAATGATGACCTGCTCTAATTGCAATACCTTCAGTATCAAGTACTGTCGATAAGTCATGTGAATGTACACCTTCTAAGTTAAATGTTACTAAACCAGCTCTTTCTTCAGGCCCGAATATAGTTATCTCATCAATTGTACGCATTTGTTCAAGTGCATATTTAACGAGTTTCTTTTCATATTGATAAATTTTATCCATACCGATTTCTGTTAAGAAATCAATTGCGGCACCAAGACCGACAGCACCTGCAATGATTGGTGTTCCACCTTCGAATTTCCATGGTAATTCTTTCCATGTCGAATCATGTAATTCAACAAAATCAATCATTTCACCACCGAATTCGACAGGTTCCATTTCTTTTAGTAATGCTTCTTTACCATATAATGCGCCTATACCAGTTGGTGCTAGCATTTTATGTCCTGAAAAAGCATAGAAATCACAATTAATGTCTTGAACATCTACTTTCATATGTGGAACTGCTTGTGCACCGTCAATTAAAATAACAGCATTGTTTTCATGAGCAATTTTAGTTATTTCTTTTACTGGATTAACTGTGCCAAGTACGTTAGACACATGTGCAATTGCAACAATTTTGGTGTTACTTGTAATCGTTGCTCGGGCATCTTCTAAGTTTACACTACCATCTGGTTGAAGTGGAATATATTTTAGAGTTGCTCCAGTACGTTTTGCTACTTGTTGCCAAGGTATAATATTACTATGGTGTTCCATTTGAGTAATTACAATTTCATCGCCTGCTTTAACGTTAGCTAATCCATAGCTTTGAGCGACAATATTAATTGCGGTAGTTGTCCCACGATTAAAAATAATTTCTTTTGTGGAATTTGCATTAATGAAATGACGTACTTTCTCACGTGCACCTTCATATAAATCAGTCGCACGTGAACCAAGCGTGTGTACACCACGATGGACGTTTGAGTTATGCAATCTATAATATTCATCTATCGCTTCAATAACCGCTACTGGTTTTTGTGATGTTGCTGATGAATCTAAATACACTAGCGGATGACCATTCACATCTTGATTTAATATCGGAAATGCTTCGCGAACAGATTGAATATCCATTAATCAAACTTCCTTTCAATTAATTCTGTTAACTGTGTTTTAATTGTTTCAATCGGTAATTCACTTACAACAGGTGCTAAGAAACCATGAATGATTAAGCGCTCTGCTTCTTCTTTTGTAATCCCACGGCTTTGTAAGTAATACATTTGCATTTCATCAATTCTTCCAACAGAAGCTGCATGTCCTGCAGTTACATCATCTTCATCGATTAAAAGAATTGGGTTAGCATCTCCACGTGCCTTACCGCTTAACATAAGAATTCTTGATTCTTGTTCTGCGTTAGCTTTTGATGCACCATCATCAATTTTTCCAATCGCATTAAAGATAGCTGTTGTTCTATCTAACATAACACCACGCTGAGATATCTGTCCATCAGTATTTAAACCATGATGAGCTGTTGTTGCAGTAAAGTTTTGAATTTGACGACCTTTTCCGACTGTTACAGTTCTTGCGTTTGTAACTGATCCATCCCCAACTAAGTGAGTTGTATTTTCAGAAACTGTGTTTCCTTCATTCATTTGACCAAGTGCCCAGTCGATTTGAGCATTTGCACCAGCAACCCCACGACGATTAATATATGACGTTGTACCTGCTGCAAAGTGGTCTACTGCACCAAATGATACTTTAGCGTTATCACCTGCATAAACCTCTGCAACAATGGTAGATACTGTTTGTTCTTCTTCATTATTAGATAAATAATGGTCTCCCTACGTGCCTGAACTAGCGTCTGCAGCACCGAGGAATACGGGGGTGACTAGGGCC
>CALZEK010000052.1 GCA_945639745.1 uncultured Bacillaceae bacterium | reverse complement strand
TTCTGGATCTGAATCTTTCATAACTCCACATCCTGCAAATAAAGAAGCTTCATTTGCTTTAATTAAACCAGATCTAATCGCCACAGCAAACTCACCATTAAAGCGATCGTCTAACCATCCGACAGGAGCACCATACCAGCCACGATCAAGTCGTTCGTAATCTCGAATAAATTGAAGTGCTGCTTCATTTGGTAATCCACCTAATGCTGGGGTTGGATGTAACTTTTGCACTAAATCAATTATTGTGTAACCTGGTTTTAAGTTTGCTGTAACAGGTGTGTATAAATGTTGTAAATTTCGTAAAGGGTAAATAATGGGTTCTTCTGGGATATTAATATTTTCACAATAAGAATCAATACTTCCTTTAATCATTTGCACAACATAATCATGCTCTTCTCTATTTTTACTATCTTCAAGTAAATCTTTTGCTAACTTATCATCTTCTTCTTTTGTTTGTCCTCTAGCTGCAGTACCAGCTAAGCACGTAGATAACAATTCATTTCCTGTTACTTTTACCAATCGTTCAGGCGTTGCGCCAACAAAACAATCTGTTTCTTTTTCAATTGCAAAAATATAACTATTAGGTTGTGTTTCAATTAATTTTTCTAAGACATCGCCAACTATGATTTGTTCATCAAATGTTAAACGAATTTCACGTGCTAACACGATTTTTTTTGCTTTTTCTTCAATAATTGCTTGGCGTGCATGTTCAACTGACTCTTTCCATTCTTCGGGTTCAATTTCATGTTTATTAATTACAGGACGAGCTTGAATTGAAAAATCCATTTCCTTAGTTAACAATAGATCAATTAATTGCATGGTTTCTTCAGTCATTTTTGCTATATTTGATTTTGCCTCAACAGCTAAATTAATTGTTAAATAAGTTTCCTCTTGCTGTGTAATTACGATTTTAGGGACAATTAATTCATATGTTGGGTACTTTTCCCATAGTTTTGTTTTCTCTTTTTTGGGATCAAAGGCAAGTCCACCCATAGCAAGCATCCCTGAACCGATCTTTTTATAAGGGTTATAAATTGTCGTCTGGTCAATTATTTCTTTCCAATCTTCGTTAATTGTTTCAAAAGACCCATCCTCACTTGAGATAACTGCCATTTCACCAATTCCAACAGATGTAAAATTATCACTGTAACTGTGCCAAAATGATCGATTTTCTTCCAATCCACGAGCACGTTTAAATACATCTACCAATTGGGTAGATGTCATTTCTTGTGTATAACTTGCGTAAAAGCGTTGATTATATTTTGTTGCATTTATCTTAACTTGATTTAACAAGGATTCTAATGTCTTTTCTTGTAATTCAACCATTTCAGACCTCCACTAATATAAACCTTAACTTCTTATCTATTTTAAGTCATTTTCATTAGTTTCTCAAAGAATTGAGCATATTATCATATTTTATTTGATTTTAAAGACTATAAATTGACACCTTAACTTCTATTACCTAAAATTAAGACAACAACATTAGAATTAAGGAGAGATTATCAGTGCCACACAAGACAAATATTAGAGAAGCGCTCAATGAAAAAGACGGAATACAAGTTTGGTGGCGACTACTTCGACCTCATACTCTAACCGCTTCATTTATTCCTGTTTTCGTCGGAACAATGGCAGCGTATATGATGCAAAAAGAATTACACATCTTTTTATTCATTGCTATGCTGCTTGCTACTTTATTAATTCAAGCAGCAACGAATATGTTTAATGAATACTATGATTATGTGCGTGGTTTAGATACAGAAAAGTCTGTTGGTATCAGTGGAACAATCGTACGTGATGGAATCGAACCTAAAATTGTCTTAAAAATTGCACTTATCTTTTTTGGGATTGCTATTTTATTAGGACTTATCATAGCAATCGCAACAAGTTGGACAATCGCATTAATTGGTGCTTTAAGTATGCTTGTCGGCTATTTATATACGGGTGGGCCTTATCCAATTGCATACACGCCTTTAGGCGAGATCACATCAGGATTATTAATGGGGACGGTTATTATTGGGATTAGTTACTATATTCAAACAGGTGAAGTCACCTCAGAAATCATTCTTATTTCAATTCCTATCGCAATTTTAATTGGAACAATTATGTTAGCAAATAACATTCGAGATTTAGATAATGATAAAGCAAATGGACGTAAGACAGTTGCGATTTTACTCGGTCATGAAGGTGCCGTTAAACTCTTTGCTTCATTATTTATTATTACTTATTTATGGACACTTGTATTAATTATTAGTGGTATTTTACCTATATGGTCCTTACTTGTCTTTTTAAGTATTCCTAAAGCAAGAAATGTTATCAAAGGCTATATTGGAAAAACAACTCCACTTGAAATGATGCCTGCAATGGTTAAGACTGGACAAACAAATACCATTTTCGGATTTTTATTAGGCTTTTCTTTATTATTAGGTGCATTTATTTAAATTTTAGGAGGTAAGTATATGAAAAATCCAAATAACACTTTAATGAAATCTCTCGGTATCGATATACTAAAACTAGATAAAGATGAAGTTATCTTATCGATGCCAGTCGATGAACGAACACATCAACCTGCTGGTTTTTTACATGGTGGTGCAAGTGTCCTGCTTGCTGAAACGGCTGCAAGTCTTGGGGGTTTTCAAAATATCAATCAAGAAACTCAACTCGTGTTTGGTATTGAGATAAATGCCAATCATATTAAAAGTAAACGTGAGGGCACAGTTACAGCATCTGCTACACCAGTTCATCTCGGAAAAACCACTATGGTATGGAATATTCATATCACAGATGAAACAGAGGAATTAATTAGCATTTCACGTTGTACGCTTGGGGTTGTACCTAAAAAGAAATAAGAGGTGTTTCATTATGTGTTTAATTGCTTTTAATACAAATCAACACAAAAAATATAAATTAATAATGATTGCTAATCGTGATGAATTTTATCCAAGACCTACTGCTACTGCTGAATTTTGGGATGATTATCCATATATTCTCGGTGGGCGTGATTTAGAATCATTAGGTACTTGGATGGGAATTTCACAATCAGGTCGAATTGCCGCGCTAACAAATTACCGAGATCCTACGCTAGAACGTAAACGCAGAACTTCTCGCGGTGATATTGTTGCTGATTATTTAATTGGATCAGAAACAACTGAGAACTACTTAAATGAACTAAGCGATTCAGCTGCTGATTATAATGGATATAATCTTATTACAGGCACTGCTGATCAACTCTTTTATTATAGCAATCAAATTGATCAATATTACAAATTAGAACCTGGCACATATGGTTTAAGTAATCATCTGTTGAACACAGCTTGGCCCAAAGTAACGTCAATAAAAGCTAAATTAGATAAGTATTTAAACTCACATCAAAATATAAATACAAATAATTTATTTAGTCTATTAATCGATGAGAGAAAAGCAAGCGATGAACTTTTACCAACAACGGGTGTGTCAAAAGAATTAGAAAAACAACTTTCACCCATTTTTATTAAAACAGATAATTATGGTACGCGCGCATCAACTGTTTTATTAGTCGATTATAATAATAATGTTAACTTCGTAGAGCGTACCTTCAATGATGGTGAATTAAAACAAGAAAATGCTTTTACTTTTAAAATTAAATAAAGGTCTATCAAACGTTTGTAAAATAACGTTTGATAGACCTTTTTAATGGCTTGTTAAGTTAATTTCATATGTTGTTCTTGAATCCAATCTGCTAATTTGATAAATAATGGAACAAATAACAGACTGACAATAATACCTTTTATAATATTAAATGGTAAAATACCTATCGCCACAGTGTAGAGTTTAATTGCGGGATTCATTTCCATACCAAGTAATGTCGCATAAGCTGGTAAGATAACTAAATAATTTAAGATTCCCATCACAATTGTCATAGCTAGCGTTCCTACAACAAGTCCTAATAAAATTCCCTTTACATTTTTTAGTTTATGATAGAAATAAGCTACAGGAGCAATAAATACTGAACCTGCAATAAAATTAGCTACAACACCTACTGGATCAGTTGCACCTGTCATAATAAAGTATAAACCATTTTTAACTAATAAAACTAATACTCCTGCAAGTGGAGAAAATATGATTCCAGCAATAATCGCTGGGATATCACTAAAATCGACTTTTAAATAAGGTGGTAACATGGGTAAGGGGAAACTAATAAAAAATAAAACTAATGAAATAGCTCCTAATAATGAGATAACTATTAATTTTATTAAGTTGGCAGATCGCGTTGTTTGATTTGACATTGTTTATTCTCCTCCATCTTTATTAATATCGATAAGGACATTTCGATGAAGGCTTGCTAGTTTTCACTTAACATAAAAACCCCTATAACCAATTTTGGTATAGGGGCGTTAATTTTTTGTTAGGAAATATAGATATGCTTAAAACAAGCACTCTCTAGCAACATCTTCTCCCATCCAGACTTTACTGTCGGCTCTAGAATTAAACTAGATCAGCTACTAAATATAGTAGGTCACGGGCTTTTAACTTTAAATTAAGTTAATTACCGTCGGTCGGGAATTACACCCTGCCCCGAAAATGTTATCGATATTTTATTGTAAGTCTAATATACCTTAATATTCTTACAATGACAAGTGTTCTGTTTATAAATTAAATGATAAGCTTCCTTAATTGTACCCACAAGTATTTAATGATAGTATTTTATTTAACAACTACTATTAGGGAGCGAATACAGTGGATTTAAATAAGCAATTTAATAAGGGCATTTCACCAAGCCAATATAATGATACATTAACTAATCATAAAGAAGCTTTTCATCATATTTATAATACATTTGAAATTCCAGAGACAGATAAAGATAAATTAACCAAAATTAGTGAACAAAACTTGCGGGTTTTAATTATTGCTCAAGAATTTTGTGGGCATTGTATGTTAGATCTCCCCATTATGTTCAGACTTGCAGAAGCAACCGATATGCCTGTTAGTGTCTTTGTTCGTGATGAAAATTTGGATTTAATGGACAAATACCTCACTAACGATAAACGCGTGATTCCTATTTTTGTTTTCATTAATGAATCTGGAGAAGAAGTTGCTAAATGGGGACCATACGCACCTGAAATTAAATCTTTTGTGGACGAATTACAAACTAATATGCCTGCTAAAGATGACCCTAAATTTGATGATGCTTTTCAAGAGCTCATTCAAAAAGTAGGTCAGACTTTTAAATATGATAATAAATTTTGGGATTATGTCTATCAAGATCTATTAAATACCTTAACAGTAAAATAAATGTTTATAAATTTTTTTTAGGGGTAAAGTAAAATAGCAACACTTTAGTATATCTTCCCCTTCTAGGCAAAACACTAAGTGTTTTGCCTTTTTTTTATTTTTTTTTAAATATAGATTTCCTTTTTATATTTTTATGCTATACAATAGAAGTAATTAATTTATTATGGGAGGCATTTCAATGGAGACACAGTACACAAATATTTTAATTGCTGTCGATGGATCTAAAGCTGCAGAAAAAGCTTTAGAAAAAGCAATTCAAATTGCTAAAAGAAATAATGCATCTCTCGTTTTAGCACATGTTGTTGATACAAAAACTTTCTCAACGATTGAGCCATACGACAGTGCTATTTATGAACGTTCACAAGCATATGCCCAAGATATGTTAGACACTTATCAAAAAAACACTGATTTTAAAAACATTAAAACCATCATCAAACTAGGTTCGCCTAAAGCCGTTATTACTAAAGAGTTAATTCCTGAAGAAAAAATTGATTTAGTGGTTGTTGGTGCAACAGGACTTGGCGCTGTTGAACGAATTGTTATGGGAAGCGTGTCAGGAAGTATTGTACGCCACGCAACATGTGATGTACTTGTAGTTAGATAATCTAATGACAAAAAGTAGAATTCGTCGATAAGCGAATTCTATTTTAATTAGGAGGTTTACAAATGACAGATTTTTCGCGCGTTTTTGAACGTAAAAGGACACATTCTTTAAAATGGGATCATTTAAATACTATTTTTCAAACAGATGACTTACTTCCTATGTGGGTTGCTGATATGGACTTTCAAGCACCTGAGGTAGTCAACCAAGCGATTAAGCAAAGAGCAGATCATGGCTTTTATGGCTATACAATTATAAATAATGAACTTATGTATAAAGTAACAGATTGGTTAAAAGAAACGCACCAATTTAAGACAAATATTGATTCACTTATTTTTAGTCCGGGTGTTATTCCAAGTATTAATTCAGCAATTAACGTTTTTACTAATCCTGGAGATAAAATTTTAATTCAAACACCTGTTTATACACCATTTTTTAATTTAATAAAAGAAAATGATCGAGAAATTATTGAACAAGAATTAGTACATAAAAACAATCGATATGAAATTGATTTTAAAGACTTTGAACGTAAAATAAAATCAGGAATTAAAGCATTTATTTTATGTTCACCTCATAATCCTGTTGGTAGAGTCTGGCGTGAAGATGAATTAAAAAAAATGGCCGAGATTTGTTTGGCACACGATGTTTTAATTTTTTCTGATGAAATTCATGCTGACTTAGCTTTTAAAGAACATAAACATATACCCATTGCTTCTTTATCTGAAGAAATTAGTCAACAAACGATTACTTTTATGTCACCAACAAAAACATTTAATTTAGCTGGCTTACAAATTTCTTATATTATCGCAGAAAATACTAAGATGAGAACAAAACTTGCAAATGAATTAAACCGTCAAGGAATGAATATGATGAATACGATTGGGGTCATTGCTTTAGAAGCTGTTTATCCTCAGGGAAGACCTTGGTTAAATCATTTATTAGAAGTCATTAGCGAGAATAAAAATTACGTAAAAGAACGATTAGAAAAAGAAACTTCATTAAAAGTAATAGATTCTGAAGGAACTTATTTATTGTGGATTGATTGTGAATCACTTGGCTTTTCACCAGAGGAATTAAATGAGTTTTTTGTAAAAACAGCTAAAGTAGGGCTAAACCGTGGCTCTTCTTATGGCAAGCTGGGCAATCAATTTATGCGAATGAACATTGCTTGTCCAAAAGAGATCATCATTGAAGGAACAAATAGAATTATTAATGCCATCAATAAAAAATAACCTCTTAATAGTAAGAGGTTATTTTTCATCATCAGGCTGATTTTCTATATGTTTTGGATATTCTTTATGTGTTTGTTCAACATCTTTTTTTGACTTTTTATAAAAAATATAAACTGTCACAATTGCGCCAATTATAAATAGAGATAGCATGATTAATGATGGAATATATTCTGACTTATCTTCTGGAAAATATAAAAACTCCATATGCATACAAATCACATCCTTATCTTTATAATATAATAAAATTATGAGACAATCAATCTGTGACACTCGTAAACAAACATTTGTTTTAGATTTGCCACAATTATTTATAGGGAGGATATAACATGTCAAATGATATTCATATCGGTAGTATTGTCGAAACTGATTATAATTCAGGTATATATATAGGTGAAGTATTAGAAGATAGAAAAAACTTTTGGTTAATAGAAGTTAAAGCTATTTTAAAACACCCTGATCAAGGCGATTTACATAATCCTGAACAAACAGAAGGTGTTGCCTTTCATGAACGAAAAGCTCTCGCTAATCGAGAAAAATTAAATGGCCGTAAACGTAAAACAAAACTTTATTCAGGTGAGATACCTCATTACATTGACTCACTTAAAAAATCATATACAAAACTAGAAACTGAACTAAAGAATCGTAATGATGCTTATGGTCGTTTAGCTTTAGAAAAATTAGCTGATTTAGATGAATCGTTTTATCAAAAAATTTATAACAAATAGGAGTGAATTTAGATGAGTGTTCACATTAATGCTAAAAAAGGTGAGATTGCTGAGACAATTCTTTTACCTGGTGATCCACTACGAGCAAAGTATATCGCTGAAAATTATTTAACTGACGTTATTCAGTACAATGAAGTTAGAGGTATGCTTGGCTATACTGGGACTTACAAGGGTGAAAGAATCTCTGTTCAAGGTACTGGTATGGGCGTGCCATCTATTTCAATTTATGTAAATGAACTGATTCGCGAATATGATGTAAAAAAACTGGTACGTGTTGGCACATGTGGT
>CALZEK010000051.1 GCA_945639745.1 uncultured Bacillaceae bacterium | reverse complement strand
TATTGCTAAATTTACTTTACTAGCGATTCCTTTCTTTATTTTAGCAGGTGTCATTATGGAACATGCTGGCATTTCTAGTAAATTAATTAATTTAGCAGATAAATTAGTTGGTCATCATAAGAGTGGGATTGTCTTTATTACAGCTTTAGTTGCGATTTTCTTTGCAGCCATTTCAGGTTCAGGTCCGGCTACTGTAGCAGCAATTGGTGGTATTTTAATCCCTGCCTTAATTAAAAATGGCTATAAAAAAGAAACAGCAGCAAGTTTAGTGGCTAGTACAGGGTCAATTGGAATTATTATTCCACCGAGTATTGCTTTTATTGTCTTCGCAGTCGTAGCAGGCGATCAAATACCTGTTTCAATTGGTCGTTTATTCATTGCTGGGATTATTCCAGGTATTTTACTTGCAATTGGTCTTGTTGGTGCCGCTTTGTTTGTTAGATGGCGTCAAGATAAGCAATTACTCATGGCTCATCATGAAGAGAAAATTGTTAAGCAAGAAAAAACACAAGCTGCTTCAGGTAAGGAAATTATCAAAGCTTTTATTGAAGCATTTTGGGGCTTGCTCATTCCAATTATTATTTTAGGTGGTATTTATGGCGGGTTCTTTACACCAACAGAAGCAGCAGTTGTAGCCGTTTTTTATGGACTATTTGTCGGTATCTTTATCTACCGCGTTTTAACAGTCAAAAAACTGTACACAATCTTTTTGGAAGCGTCAATCCAAACAGCCATTGTCATGCTTGTTGTGAGTACGGCATCAATTTTTGCCCATATTATTACCACAGAGCGATACGCACGTGACATTTCTGATATGCTATTAGGTGTTTCGGATAATCCAATTATCGTTCTTTTATTAATTAATTTAATTTTATTAATTGCAGGTGCCTTTATTGATGCTATTTCAGCATTTTATATTTTCGTTCCGATTTTATTGCCGATTATTTTATTTTTCGATATTGATCCAACAGTCTTTGGTGTGTTTATGACTGTGAACTTAGCAATTGGATTATTTACACCACCTGTTGGCTTAAATTTGTATGTTGCAAGCGGAATTTCAGATTCATCACTTTTAAGTATTTCAAAAGCAGTTGTTCCATTTTTAGTTGCTGCATTAATCGTTTTATTACTGATTACATTTATTCCAGCAATATCGACATTTTTACCAGACTTATTAAATGTAACTTAGCAAATAAAAAAGATGAGTTAATTTTAAGGAGTTTTAACAATGAGAATTTTATCAGCAATAGCTGCTTTTATTTCACGTTATTTACCGCTGTGGATTATTGGTTTGTCAGTAGTAGCTTATCTGATACCAACTTTCTTTCGCCCCGTTCAAGGACTAACAGAGCTTAGTCTTGGGGCGATCTTCTTATTTATGGGGATGTCGTTATCAACCGAACAAATAAAATCAGTCATTAAAAAACCTAAATATGCTTTAATTGGTGTTTTATTTAAATGGACGATTATGGTTAGTGTGACACTGGCAATTGCTTATCTTTTTTTTAGAGATAATTCCGAAATCGCCTCAGGTATTATCTTAGCTGGCGTCGTACCAAGTGGAACTTCTGCTAATATTTATACATTTATTGGAGGTGGGGAAGTAGCTTTAAGTATTACGATGGCAACTTTAGATACGGTGATTTCACCTTTTCTAACACCAGGACTCGTTCAAGCTTCTGTTGGGAAGCTAGTACCCGTCGATGGCTTAGCGATATTTATTAATATTATTTGGGTTGTGTTTATCCCGTTATTTGCAGGTTTATTTTTGCAATGGCAATTACCCAAACAGATTCGTTTGATTAAACCTTATACATCAGTCATGTCACAATTAGCATTGTTTATTGTTGTCTTAGCTGTTATTTCAAAAGCACAACCTGCACTTGTTGAAAATATAAGGCTTTTACCCCTTATTTTTATCGCTGTTATTTTACAAGTATCAATCCCGATGTTTTTAGGATATTATTTTGCTAAGTTGTTTAAGATATCACAAGCAAACATCGTTGCGATTACCTTTCATACAGGTATTTGTAATACAGCACTTGCTTCTACTCTAGCCGTAGAACATTTTAGTTCACTTGCAGCAGTGCCTGCCGTTGCTAATATGGTTGTTAATTTAACGATTGGGGCAATTGTCGCCAAATTATTTGAAAGAAAAAGAAATTAAGTAGTAGTTGGTGTAATGTTTCAGTCAGAGAGAGAATCTAAGACTGTTTGACTTTAGCTTAGCAGAAGCTTTTAATGATTAAATCTTGCTAAGAGTTTTTTTAAAATCCATTATCATCCGCATTTAAATAATAAAAAGCAGCCACACATATATGTAGCTGCTTTTTATTTAATTTATTGATTTTTACGTTGCCCGTTTAAAACACTTTGGGCCCATTTAAGTGCTTCTGTTTTTTTATCAATATCTTCTTTTGAGTATGACGTCATTTTTTCTGACATATCTGTCGTTGCTTCTTTGACATTATCTGAGATTGTTGTTAAGTCATCAAAAGCGTAGAATAAGTTGTCTAATTTTGAAGACTTATTATTAATATCTTCAGTTAAGTCATTTGCTTTATCAGAGAGTAGGTCAGCTTCTGCCATAATGCCTTCAGTTTGTTTTTCAAAGTTTTCTACGGTTCCATTTATATTTATAAGTGTTTTTTGGACGCCTTTTAAAGTCATCACAATTGAAACGATTAAAAAGACAATTGCAAGAACGATAATAATACCAGCTATAGATAGTGCGATTGTTAAATTCGGATCCATCATTTCATCTCCTTATCATGATAATATATCTAGCTCTTATAATAACCTTTTTGTACCCTAAAAGACAAGAGTTTAAACAAATCATGATATAATTATTTATTAAGAAGGGATTGCGTGTTTAGCTCTTAGCTTGTATGTTAGAAGAAAGCAATCTAATTTAAAATATTTCGTAAAGAAGTGGTGAATAGAGATGAAGAAATTATGGTATGGTGGCACGATTTATTCGATGATTCACGAAAATGAAACAGTTGAAGCGGTGCTTGTCGAAGCAGGTAGAATTATTGAAACGGGAAATTATGCAGACCTTGCGCCTTTAGCTGATGAAAAAGTGGATTTACAAGGAGCAGCCATGTATCCGGGCTTTGTTGATAGTCATTTACATATGATTAAACAAGGTGAAAAACTCGTGCGCCTTGATTTATCTGCTGCAACTTCTAAAAATGAGATGCTTGAAATGATTAAGCAAGCTGCAGAACAATTACCACTTGATGAATGGTTATTTGGTGAAGGGTGGAATGAGCATAATTTTTTGAATCAAGAAATTCCCTCATTAAAAGAGTTAGATGCAATTCGCAAAGCACCAATTGTGCTGATGCGTGTTTGTCATCATGCCATTTTAGCAAACTCAAGCGCGATTGCAGCAAGTGGGATTACCAATCAAACCACATCACCCTCTGGAGGTAAAATCGAACGAAATGAACAAGGGGAATTAACGGGTGTTTTTTATGAACAAGCGATGAGTTTAATTACAGATACAATCCCCAAATCAGGGGAAGCCTATGTGATGTATTTAAAAAAAGTATTAAATTTAGCAATTAATCAAATGACCTCACTCGGCTTAACAGGTGGACACACCGAAGATATGGCTTATTTTGGTGACTTTATGAATCCTTTTCGTGCTTTTAAAGAACTGATTTCCAAGCAGCACCACTTTAAAGTGAATTTACTCAGGCATCATGATGTGTTTGAGGCAATGGTTGAAGCAGATTTACCCTATGAGGATTCATTTATAGAAGCAGGGGCGATGAAAATATTCTTAGATGGTTCTCTTGGTGCTGCAACTGCTGCATTAACAGAGCCTTATGCAGATGACGCAAAGAATAAAGGCTTATTGATTTATTCAGATGAGGAAGTCATTGAGATGGTTAAATTAGCGCGTAAATATCACACACCAGTAGCGATTCATGTGATTGGTGATGCAGCAGCTGAACAAGCCCTCCGAGTACTGGAAGCCTATCCTGTTGCTGCTGGTAAACGCGACCGATTAATTCATGGCTCTGTCTTAAAAGAAAATTTAATTGAGCGCATAAAGCAGTTGCCACTTGTTATTGATATTCAACCGGCCTTTGTGCCATCTGATTTTCCGTGGATTATTGATGTCTTAGGTTCAGCTCGCTTAAATACGACCTATCCGTGGAAAACCTTACTTGATGCGGATATTTATTTAGCGGCTGGTACAGATGCACCGATTGAAGATATTGATCCATTAAAGACGATTTATGCAGCAATTGAACGAAAAGAGCCAAGTGACTTATTCAGTCATCAACCCGATCAAAAAGTATCACGATACCAAGCCATTCAAATGTATACATTAGGAAGTGCCCAAGCGATTTCTCAAGAAGCTGTGCGCGGTTTAATTAAACAAGGGTATGAAGCGGACTTTTCTATTTTTGACCGGGATTTATTTACAGGTAGACCAGAAGAACTTTTACAAGCAAAAGCCGTGCAAACTGTTGTTGCTGGTGAAATTGTTTATAATCAATTAAATCAATAAATAAAATGCTTGAAAAGTCTAAACATTTAAATCATTTAGAACCTTTACAAATCGCGTCCCGATAGGAAGAAGAACAAGTAAAAGCTGGAACTAATTTCTGACTTATGGTAAAGTCAAATAGTTAATAAAACATCATCACGATGATTGATACTTTAGCGAAAAGCTTTTGATTTTATAATTAATATAATGATATAATTCGCTTAAATAATCAGTTAAAAGTGTGTTGTCAATAGATAATATAATTAAGGAGGAGAAGCAATGGTTGATAACAAAAATAATTCGACACCTGCGGGCGAAGAACATGATCCGAGTCGTCGTAAATTTATTAAAAATACAGGTATTGCAACAGGTGGGGTAATAGGAGGTACGATTCTTGGTGCTTTAATTGGTAACCCATTTAAATCAGAAGAAAGCAGTTCAACAGGAGACTCTAAAGATGATGTGCATTTTTCTGAGACAAGAATGTTCTTTTCACGTTTTGAAGACTTTAAAGTCTTAAGTGAAGCAACAGAGCGTATTTATCCAGAAGACGATAATGGACCAGGAGCAATTGGTCTTGGTGTTCCTTACTTTATTGATAAACAATTAGCAGGCGCTTACGGTTCAAATAAAAATGATTACATGAAGGGACCTGCACAGAAAGTTGAAGGCGTTAATACATATCAAACATTAATGACACGTGGAGATGTGTTTATTGAAGGTTTACGTAAAATGAACGCAGAAAGCCAAAAACGTCATGACGCGAAGTTTTATGATTTAGAAGCTGATCAAAAAGATGAGGTTTTACAAGATCTAAGTGAAGGTAAAATTAAACTTGTCGGTGTGGAAGCTACAACATTCTTTAAATTACTTAGAGATATGACAATTGAAGGTGCTTATGCTGATCCATTATACGGCGGTAACAAAAATATGGAAGGTTGGAAAATGAAAGAACATCCAGGTATCCGTGCAAGTTATATGGACTTAATTGATTCAGAAGACTTTGAAAAGCTTGATCCAATTAGCTTAAGAGATTATCAACAATAATTAGTTAGAAAGAGTATTTTAGGAGGATATTTATGGCTAAAAAATTAGATAAAGTAGATGTTGTCGTTGTTGGAACAGGTTGGGCAAGTGGTATTCCAGCAGCTGAATTAACTAAAGCAGGTTATAAAGTAGTTGCGCTTGAGCGCGGTAAAGATAGAGATGTAACAGATTATATTGGTGCAAAAGATGCCCTACGTTACGATAAAAGACATGAAATGATGGAAGATCATATCGTGCAGACAATTACAGCAAGAAATTCAGCTGATCAAGAGGCATTCCCACTTCGAACTCAAGAAGAAAACTTTGAAGGAAATAACGTTGGCGGAAGTAGTTCACACTGGTCAGGTGTTACACATCGTCCGACTGAATTTGACTTTGAAGCACGTTCAAAAACAATTGAAAAGCACGGCGAAGGAAAAATCCCTAAAGATATGAACTTGCAAGATTGGGGAATTACTTATGATGAAATGGAAAAGTATTATGACCAATTTGAAAAAATGGCAGGAACATCAGGTGAGGAAGATCCAGTAGGTGTTAAACGTAGTTCACCTTATCCAACACCACCGATGAAAGAAACACCGCCAATTACGCTTTTCAAAAAAGCGGCGAAAAATCTTGGTTATCATCCATTCCAAATACCATCTGCCAACCTTTCAGAAAGGTATGAAAATCCAGACGGTGAGACGATTAACCAGTGTCAGTACTGTTCCTTCTGTATGATGTATGGTTGTGACTTTGGTGCTAAATCAGACCCAGTTGTAACAGTTATTCCTACAGCTCAAAAAACAGGTAACTTTGACCTTAGAACTGAATCATATGCACGTCGTGTTATCCATGAAAATGGAAAAGCAACAGGTGTTTTATATGTTGATACGCGTACAGGTCAAGAATATATCCAACCAGCAGACATCATTGTTTTAGGTGCTTATACACTTTCAAATACGAAGTTAATGCTTCTATCTGAAATTGGTAAACCATATGATCCTAAAACAAGAACAGGTGTGATTGGAAAGAACGCTGCAGGCTTTGAATTAAGTACACCAGGTGGAAGTGCAAGAGGTTACTTTGAAGATAAGAAATTCAACCTAGCAATGGGTGCAGGTGCATTAGGTGGTACATTTAGTGACCTAGATAGTGATAACTTAGATACATCAGACCTAGACTTTATCGGTGGAGGTATTGTTGAGTTAAGACTAAGAGGGGAAGACCCGATTGGTTATAACAACGTACCAAGCGATGTTCCTAGCTGGGGTAAAGAGTTTAAAGAAAAATCACTTCATTACTCAAACAGAAACCTAGGTGTTGGTTTTAGTCCATCAACTTACGGTTGGAGAACAAATTATATGGACCTTGACCCAACATATAAAGATAGCTTTAATGACCCACTTCTACGTGTGACTTATGATATTTCGGAACAAGATAAGAAAACAACAGAATTTGGCATTAAGAAAATGAAAGAACTAATGGAAGAAATGGGTGCAGATATCGTTGAAACAAGTAGTGTTGCTGAAACGTGGGGCCATAAGCATGGTTACGGTGAAGCAGCTGGTGGCGTTATTATGGGAGAAGACCCTGAAACATCAGCAGTTAACAACTACTGTCAATCATGGGAAGTAGATAACTTATTCGTTATTGGTGCATCTGCCCTACCACATAAGATCCCTCAGCAAACAGCTACAATTGGTGCATTTGCTTACCGTGCAGCTGAAGGAATGAAAGAAATTTTAGAAAATGGTGCAAAATTACTCGTTGACGCAAAGTAATAAAATAAAGCTTAATCGATAACTAATGAGAACTTCTCTTCTTTTAAGGCTTTATTATCATACATGATAAGGAATGATGCCAATGAAGAAATATACACAGCGACTATTCTTAAGTGCTTTGCTAATATTAGCGATGATACTGAGTGCATGTGGTAGTGATATTGATTCAAATATGTCAGAAGAAATGGAAGATTTCTCATTTATTAATCAAGATGAAGAAGCATTAGCTTTAGCTGATTTAAAAGGTGAATGGTGGATTAGTTACTTTTCCTATACGGAATGTCGGACGGTCTGTCCCCGAACAACAGCAAATATGGTCAATGTTCAAAATGAGTTAAAAGAAGCGGGTCTAACGCCACGCATCATTTCTTTTAACGCCGATCCTGATCATGATAATCCAGAAGATTTGCGTCTTTATGCAGAAGAAAATGATGTTGATTTAAAATCATGGGATTTCTTAACAGGTTATGATTTTGAAACAATTCAGAACTTATCTGAGAAATCATTTAACGCCGTCTTAGAAAGTGGTGCAGCAGACCAAATGGCGCACAGTTATATGTTTTATTTAATTAACCCACAAGGTGACGTTGTTAAAAAGTATGATGGTATGAGTAAAAATGAACTTGACGTTTTAATTGAAGATGTAAAAACAGTCTTATAACACTGGAGGTGGACACCTTGGGTATTGGCAGCATCGGTGTACCAAGTTTAATATTAATTTTAATTGTAGCCTTACTTATTTTTGGACCGAGTAAATTACCAGAAATTGGGAAAGCTTTCGGTCAAACGCTAAAAGAATTTAAACAATCAACAAATGATTTAATGTCAGATAATGATGATAAAAAAGAAACAAAATAATAAAGAAATAAAAAAGAGCT
>CALZEK010000050.1 GCA_945639745.1 uncultured Bacillaceae bacterium | reverse complement strand
ACCTCGACAAGGTGGAAGTCGGGGGTTCGAGCCCCTCCGAGACCATCATGAAAAAGAGGCTGGGACAAAACCCCAGTAAATAAAAGAAATCAGGTAGCATATCAAAATGATGTGCTACCTGATTTTTATGTATCAGAATCTTATCGATTCTGATTAATTAAATTAATTTTATTTTTATAGTCACAAAAAGGACACCATCTGGTAAAATTAAAGTACCTAACAATAACTTCCGGAGGTGTCCTTATGTTTAAAGATTATACCATGAATCAAGTTATTTTGCCTTTAGATTTAGAATATAAATTGGATGAAAATGATATTGCTTATGTTATTAATAACTTAATCGAAGAGATGCCGGACCAAGCGTTTGATGGATTTAAACGCGACACAGGTTGCCCATCGTATCACCCAAGAATGATGATGAAAATTATATTATGCAGTTACACGCAGTCTGTATTTTCCGGACGGAAAATAGAAGGTTTACTTAAAGATAGCGTTCGTATGATGTGGCTCTCTCAGGGGTATGAGCCGAGTTATCGGACAATCAATCGTTTTCGCGTACATCCCGAAGTCAAGGAGTTACTGCGTCAATGTTTTGTCCAATTTCGTTGTCAATTAGTCGAAGAGAAACAAATTGATGAAGAAGCGATTTTTATTGATGGAACAAAAATTGAGGCAAACGCGAATAAATTTACATTTGTTTGGCGAAAATCAATTGAAAATTACAGCAATAATTTAATCAAAAAATCTAATGAAATGTATGATGAGTTATTAGAAAAAGAAATCATCCCAGAAATAGAACGTGAAAGCTCTGAAGAATTATCAGTAAAAGAGCTTGAAATAATCTTGAAAAACATAGACGATAAAGTGGAACAATATAATCATGCCATTGAAATGTCTGATGAAGTAAGTGAACGGAAAGAGCTTCGCTCTATACGAAAAGAACCCAAGCAATATCAAAAAAAAGTTCAAGATTTTTTGACAAGAAAACAAAAATATCAAGAAGATATGATTATATTCAATGATCGTAATAGCTATTCGAAAACAGATCAAGATGCTACTTTTATGCGAATGAAAGATGATTATATGGGGAATGGACAACTCAAACCTGCTTATAATGTTCAAGTGGCGACCGAAGGTCAGTATGCACTTGCATATGAAGTGTTCCCAAATCCAGGGGATACACGTACATTGATTCCTTTTTTAACTCAGATTGAAAATAACTTCTTCTCATTACCACAATATATTGTAGCCGATGCTGGATATGGTAGTGAACAAAATTATGACTATATTTTAAATCAAAGTAAACGTATTCCTTTAATTACATATAATCAATATCGAAAAGAACAAAAAAAGAAATTTAAAAATGATCCCTTAAAGGTAAATAATTGGGAATATAATAAAGAAGAAGATATTTTTGTGTGTCCGAACGGTAAAACGATGTATTTTTCTCACACTTCTACTCGGACTGACAAATATGGCTTTTTACGTACTTATAAAGTCTATGAAAATGAAGATTGTTCAGATTGTCCTTTACGTTCAAATTGTACAAAAGCAAAACCAGGAGTTAATAGAAAAATTTATTATAATGAAACATGGGAAGAGCAAAAAGCTTATACAAGAGAAGTTCTTTCTAATGAATCGACCGAGAAGATTTATAAAAAACGTAAAATAGATGTTGAACCAGTCTTCGGATTTTTGAAGGCTAATTTGAGGTTCATTCGTTTATCCGTAAGGAGTAAAGAGAAAGTGGAAAATGAGTTAGGATTCGCCTTTATGGCAGTGAACTTACGAAAGTACACTGCCTTAAATAACACGTATCCTTTAACTAAGAAACAAAACCAACAAAAAACTGATTTCAATTATCAAAGTTCGATAATTGAAATCAGTTTTTTAATTTTTAGCTAGTTATGTCCCAGCCTCTTCTTGATGATATTTGTTTATTTTGGCATATTTGCAATAAAGTTTTCATAAGCAAAACCACGCACTTGTTGTTCACTATAGTGCTTCAACAATTCATTAATTAAAACTGGATATTTACTCGCGTTTTCTAAATCTTTAACAAAGCTAGTTATCCCATCAAAGTCAGAACCAAAACCAATTTGCTTCTCTCCGCCGAGCGCACATAAATGATCGATATGTGTGATTAAATCAGAAATTGTAGCAGTCTGTTTTTGCTCGTTAATAAACGGAGGATTAAAGACAAGTTGAATTAAACCATTTTTATTAAACATGGCTTCAATCTGATCATTTGCTAAATTTCTTGGATGATCACAGATTGCTCGTGCATTTGAGTGACTTGCAAAGGGATAATCTGCTAAATCCATCACATCCCAAAAACTTTTAACAGATAAATGTGAGACATCTGTCAAAATCTGATTTTCATTGTTTAACTTAACTACTTCTTTACCTAGTAGCGTTAGACCGCTTCCACGTGGCTCACCTGCACCATCAGCACAAAGATTAGCATTATTCCAAGTTAAACCAATTGACATCACACCCATCCGATAGAGATGGCGTAGTTTTACAAGACTATTACCAAATGCATCAGCACCTTCAAGTGTTAATACAGCGCCAATTTCGTTTTCATTTAATTTCGCTATATCTTCCCAATTTTTAATCTGTTTAATATCAGAATTTTTTGCAATAATTTCACTATAAAAAAGATCGATTTGTTCGAGTGCATGCTGCCATTTTTCATCAGATGGAATCTCTGGATCAATAAAGATGGCAAAAAACTGAACCTTCACATTTCCTTGTCTTAATCTATTTAGATTCGTTTCAATTGTTTGTTCATTTCGATAATTTAATGTTAAGCCTTGTCGCATGCCTTGTTGAAGCTTTAATAAAGCATCGCAATGTGTATCTATAACTTTCATTTTAAGCATTACCCCCTTTGCATGCTGCAATAAATCCAGCAAATATTTTAGTTGAGGGTTCATCATCTTGTTCTGCTAACATATTTTCTGGATGCCATTGTAAACCAAGAACAAAATCATGGGTTTTACTTTCGATTGCTTCAACAATATTATCACTTGAACGACCACTTACTAATAAAGGTTCTGGTACATGGCGATTTGCTTGATGATGACGGCTATTAACTTTAAATTGTTTCATTCCTGTTAATTTATATAATAAACTCTCTTTTTCAACTTGCACAAAATGTGAGCCATGCCCTGCTGGTGCTTGTTGTTGATGTTGGATTAATGGGTCTTTTATTTGTTGGTAAATATCTTGATACATATCGCCACCTACGACAATATTTAATACTTGAGCTCCCCGACAGACTGCTAAAATTGGTTTATTTACTCGGAGTGTTTCTTCTATAAGCATTAACTCAAATTGGTCTCGCTTTGGAACAACTTTTCCTAAATTGGGATGTGGTTCTTCATTAAATAATGTTGGATCGATATCATATCCTCCTGTTGCATATAAGCCATCAAGTTTTTCAACTATCACTTTGATATCTTGTTTATCTGATAGATAAGGTAGAACAATTGGGATACCACCCATTCGAGTGATAGCTTCGATATAATCATTATTTGCAGTATATTCTTTTCCAGGTAAGTCCATTGAAGCAGTTATTCCGATAAGTGGCTTCATTTTATTATCCCCTTTTTTCATTTTATAACAGATTATGTTTAACTACCGTCACTTTTTATTCCTGCTGGTTGTTTTACTTTAGGTGCTTTTTTATCTTGTAACCAACAAGCGACACTATGTGTTTCAGATTCTTTAGTTTGTGCTGGATTATGATGATGACAAACCTTCATCACATAAGGACAACGTGCTGCAAAAGGACAACCATCATGTATCAAATTAACATCTGGTGGAGATCCGGCAATGGGTATAAGACGTTGATCTTCAGCTTGATGAATTTTAGGCATTGATTGCAATAATCCCCATGTATAAGGGTGCTTGGGATTATAAAATATTTCATGTGCCGTACCAGTTTCCATCACTTCTCCAGCATACATAACCGCAACACGATCTGCCATATTTGCAACAACACCCAAATCATGTGTTATTAAAATAATTGATGTCCCTGATTCTTTTTGAATATCTTTCATTAATTCTAAAATTTGCGCTTGAATCGTTACATCTAATGCTGTTGTTGGTTCATCTGCAATTAATATTTCAGGATTACACGCAAGTGCTATGGCAATGACGACCCGCTGCCTCATGCCGCCTGAAAATTCATGAGGGAAACCATCTAAGCGTTTTTCTGCATTAGGGATCCCAACCAGCTCTAATAACTCCATTGCACGTCTACGCGCTTCTTTTTTACTTAATTGTTGGTGTTTGCGTAAGCCTTCCATCACTTGCTTACCAATTTTCATTGTGGGATTTAAAGCTGTCATTGGATCTTGAAACACCATCGATATTTCTCGGCCACGAATTTTTTCTATTTCTTTATATGTATAGGCGAGTAAATCTTTATCTTTATACATAATCGAGCCTTGATTTATCATCGTTGTTTTTTTAGGTAATAATTTCATAATACTTTTTGCTGTCACTGATTTTCCAGAGCCAGATTCACCTATAATTGCGAGTGTTTCCCCTTTCTTTAAGGAAAATGAGACGCCACGTACTGCTTTTAAAGAGCCTTTATGCGTTTGAAAGGAAACCTCTAAATCTTTTACAGATAATATATTGTCACTCAAGATAACCTCTCCTTTTATTTTCTCATTTTTGGATCAAGTGCATCTCTTAATCCATCTCCAAGTACATTAAAGCTAATCATTATCGCACTAATTATTACTGCAGGGAAAATTAATTTATATGAAAAGAATCTCATATCTTGATACCCATCCTCTATTAGCGTTCCTAATGAAGCAAGGGGTGGTTGTATCCCGATTCCAATAAAGCTAAGAAAAGCTTCAAAAAAGATAGCAGTTGGTATCGTAAACATTAAGGTAACAATAATCGGCCCCATTGTATTAGGTATTAAATGCTTCCAAATTAATTGTCGATTCGAAGCGCCAAGAACTCTTGATGCTAAAATAAATTCTTGACTTTTTAACTGTAAAATTTGACCACGGACGATTCTTGCCATATTAACCCAACCGGTGATAACCATTGCAAGGATAATTGTAATAATGCCTGGTTCAAATATAAGTATAAATAAGATAATTAAAATTAAATTTGGAATACCAACAAGAATCTCAATAATTCTTTGCATAACATTATCTATTTTACCACCATAAAATGCGGACACACTACCATAAATAACACCTATCAATAAATCTAAAAAAGCAGCAACTAGAGCAATTAGCATCGATATTTGAGTACCACGCCATACTCTTGTCCATAAATCACGACCAAATTCGTCTGTACCAATCCAAGCTGGTTCATTTGAAATAGAGCGATCTTCATAAATATTTTTACCATGTGAGTCTGTTCCATCAAAACCAACACGTTCCAGTCCTTCAACTAAAGGTGGTAAGTTAGATCGGGTTAAATCTTGAGTATTATAGTCATACTTATTCATGATTGGTCCAAATATTGCTAATAACGAAATAATTAAAATGACGATAAATCCAATAACCGCTCCTCGATTTTTCTTTAAACGTTGAAGTGATTCAATCCAAAACCCTGTCGGATGATCAGCTATTTCCTCTGCTTTATTTTCTTCTAAAGGAGCGTGGACAAAAAGGGATTCGTCTAATTCAGAATCATGTTTGCGCATACTATCCCTCCCTCTTGAGCTTAATTCTTGGATCTAAAATTACATATAATACATCTACTAAAAATATCACGAAAATAAATAAGGCACTAAAAAATAAAGTAATACCCATTATGACACTATAATCATTTACTAAAATTGATAAGGTGAACTGTTCACCCAGTCCTGGAACGGCAAATATTTTTTCAATGACTAAGGTTCCCGTCATAATACTCACACTTAATGGTCCTACAACTGTTACCACAGGAATTAAAGCATTACGAAGAACATGTCTGATAATAACTACTTCTTCACTAATCCCTTTTGCTCGAGCTGTTAAAACATAATCTTGTCCAAGTACTTCAAGCATTTCACTTCTAATAAATCTTGCGACAGTTGCAATCACTAAAACAGATAATGCAATAGATGGCATAATCGAATAACTATACCCTTCCCATAAGGCGACTGGTAACCATCCTAATTTAACACCTATAAAATATTGAATTAGGGCTGCAAAAACAAATGAAGGTATCGACATACCAAGTACAGCAATAAATACTGAGCCATAATCATAAATTGTATTATGTTTAAGGGCAGAAATAACTCCTAAAACAAGGCCGATAATAAAGCCAATAATCATCGCTTGACCACCAATAAGAGCAGACGGACCAATACGACTGGCTATAACATTAATAACTGTTCTCCCTTGTGATTGAAAAGATAAACCTAAATCACCTTGGACTAAATTCCCTAAATAAGTAAAGTACTGCACTGCTAATGGCTTGTCCAGTCCATATTTAGCATTCATTATTTCTAATTGTGCTTCAGATAGTTTTTCTGGATTACTAAAAGGAGTTCCTGGCAAAAGTCTCATAACGAAAAAAGTGATTGTTACGATAATAAATAGTGTAATCATCATATAGATAAATCTTTGTAATATATATTTGCTCACTGATATCCCTCATTTCATCACTTACATTTAATAAACGAGTGTATTTTATATGTATTTTAAAACAGAAAATGGAATAGACAGCTCGTCTATGCGAAGCAATCTATTCCATTTATTATTCTTGAAATGATTAATTTTTTCACATAATAATCAAGGCAGGCTTTTTTACTAAAGCTTCATTACTCTATTTCAACTTTTTTGTAATCAAACTGTGGTGCTGCAGGATGACGAACCATTCCTTTAATATTTTGACGCATTAATAAAGCATCAACATCTTGATATAGTGGAATGATATGCATCTCATTCATTAATTTCTTTTCTGCTTCTAAAAGTTTATCATATCGTTTTTTATCATCTGTTTCTTTTCTTGCTTCATCAATTAAAGTATCGTAGGCTTCATCTGAAAAATCCATTCTATTAGCTGATCCATCTGTAATCCACATGTCTAAAAATGTCATTGGATCATTATAATCTGGTCCCCAAGTCGAAATGACCATATCGTAATCAACTGATTTTTCTTGTTCTAAACGAGCTTCAAATGGTACTTTTTTAATTTCTACTTCGATACCTGTTAAATTTGTTTCTAATTGATTTTTAATAAATTCAGCTGCTTTTTGATGTGCTTCATCATCAGAAACCGTTAATTTAAATGATAGGTTTTCTTCATTTATATCTGACAATCCTTTTTCAAATAAAGATTGTGCTTCATCACTTGTACCTTCATTATATTCCCCGTTTATTTCACGGAAATCTTTATTTCCATCTGGAGAAAATGAAAAATCTTTTGGTACTAAAGCATTTAATGGTTTAGATCCATCATTTAAAATTGTACCTGTTAAACCTTCTTTATCAATTGCCATATCAATTGCTTTACGAATATTTTCATTTTTAAATGCTGGTTCATTATGATTCACACGCATAAAGACGATTGATGGTCTTTCTTCTGTAAAATAGCTTTCATCGTCTTGATACTCATCTACATAAGAAGATGACAGTTCTACACGATCTAATTCATCTGTTTCCCATAAATTAACTGCTGTAGATGATTCTTTAACAACATTTACATTTACTTCATCTAGTTTAACTGAATCTGCATCCCAGTAATCTTCATTTTTCTTTAAAACCCAACCCTCATCATGTTTCCATGAATCTAAAACAAACGCTCCATTAAATAAGACTTTATCCGCTTCCGTTCCATATTGTTCACCTGCATCTTCTACAAATGACTCATATAGTGGAAAGAATGTTGGAAACGTTAACAATTGTTTAAATAATGGATTTGGACTTTCTAAAGTCACTTCAAGTGTACTTTCATCGATTGCTTTTACTCCTAGTTCTTCTGAATCCATCTCTTCATCTAAAATTGCTTGAGCATTTTTTACATTAGCAGTAACAAACATATCACTATAATGGCCAGACACTTCTAATGTTCGTTTCCATGCGTATTCAAAATCATGTGCGGTTACTTTTTCACCATTACTCCAATTTGAATCACGTAATGTGAATGTATGTACGGTTTCATCGTCATTAGTATCATGCGCTTCTGCTAAAGCAAGTTGTGGTTCATGATTTTCATCACCACGATATAAACCTTCATTGATATTATTTAAGGTAGAGAACCCTACACTATCATGTGCATGTGATGAA
>CALZEK010000049.1 GCA_945639745.1 uncultured Bacillaceae bacterium | reverse complement strand
TGTTTTACCTGTTTGACGGTCACCAATGATTAATTCACGCTGTCCTCTTCCAATTGGCACTAAAGCATCAATTGCTTTAATTCCAGTTTGTAATGGTTCGAAAACTGATTTACGAGCCATAACTCCTGGTGCTTCTGCTTCAATTGGACGAGTCTTAGATGTTTCGATAGGTCCTTTACCATCAATTGGTTGACCTAATGGGTTTACTACGCGACCGATCATTTCTTCTCCAACCGGAACTTGCATAATACGACCTGTACGACGAACTTCATCGCCTTCTTTAATTTCAACATATTCACCTAAGATAATGATCCCTACGTTACTTTCTTCTAAGTTCTGTGCCATACCTACAACGCCGTTTTCGAATTCGACTAACTCTCCAGCCATAACATTATCTAGACCGTGAGCACGCGCAATTCCATCTCCAACTGAGATAACTGTTCCGACGTCATTGACTTCAACTTCAGAATCAAAATCTTCAATTTGCTGTTTAATTATTGAACTAATTTCATCAGCTGTAATGCTCATACCATGTCACCCCTACCTTTATTTACTTGCAGTTAATAGTTTTTGCTCAATGCGTTTTAACTTACCACTTAATGATCCATCATAAATTGTATTACCAATTCTGATTCTTAAACCACCAAGTAATGATTTATCTACTTTGTTTTCAACGATTAACGCATTTTTGTTTAATAATTCTTTAAATGTCGTCTCTACATTTGAAATTTCTTCTGTTGATAATTCACGTACTGAGTAAACTTCTGCATATGCTAAATCATTTTTATCATTATAAAGCTTGGTAAACTCTTTAATCACTTGTAAAATTGCATTAGTACGTCTGCGTTCTACCATGATTTTAAGTTCATTTTTAATATAGACATGAACAGATTCAAAAGCTGTATCAATTAATGCCATCTTTTGTGCAATGGTTGCATTTGGACTAGCTAGTAATGTTGATAGCTTTTCATTTTGTTCAAATACTGATTTAACTACATTAAGTTCTTCGATGAACTGATTTGTTAAATCATGTTCTTCGGCAAGTTGGAATAGTGCATCTGCATAACGTTTTGCAACAATTATTTGACTCATTTCCCTTCGCCTACTTCTTTAATGTAGTCATTGATCAATGCTTCTTGATCTTCTAAATTGATCTCTTTTTCAATTACTTTACTTGCAACAAGTACTGAAAGTGAGGCCACTTTATCTTGAAGTTCTTGTAAAGCTTTTTCTTTTTCGTTTTGAATATCTTCTGTCGCAGTTGCTTTAATACGAGCAGCTTCTTGTCTTGCTGCTTCAATAATGTCGGCTTGTTGTTTCTCACCTGCACCTTTAGCATCTGCAATCATTTTTTGTGCTTCTTCTCTTGTTTGGTTTAACTGAGCATTTGCTTCTTTAGCTGCTGCTTCAGCTTCTTTACGGTTTTTCTCCGCAACTTCGATTTCGTTTGCTACAAAGTTTTCACGCTCTTCCATTACGTCCATAAGTGGACCCCAAGCTACTTTCTTTAAAATAGCTAATAATAATAGGAAGAAAACGATCATAACGATCATATTACCGATGTGTAAACCACCGACATCTGCTCCGATTAATAAGAAATCACTGTATAAATGCACAGATTCCACTCCTTTCACTTAAACATTTAATTGTATCTTAACTCAGTGGAGAGTGCTCACTCTAAGTTGTTTGAATAAAATAATGGCGCAGTTCAGATTAAATAAGACCTACGCCATGTTTATGTTACTACTATTTACATGACAATGAATGCAATTACTACTGCGAAAATCGGGATAGCCTCTACAAGCGCGATACCCATTAACATTGTCACCGTTAAAGGCCCACGCATTTCTGGTTGACGTGCGATACCTTCTACTGTTTTACTTGCAATCATACCAACCCCAAGACCTGCACCTAGTGCTGCTAAACCTACTGCTATTGCTGCTGCTAATGAACTCATTATAAAATTCCTCCTCTAATTTGTTGTTGCTTTTTTTATATAAATACAGTAAGAAAGAAATTCTTTCTTAAAGTTTGTTCCAAAAGTTTAAAAAACGACTTGCTCCATTTTAATGACCGTCGACTGTTTCTTCAACGACCTTATGTGAAAGGTATAACATCGTTAATAGGGTAAAGATAAATGCCTGGATTCCGGCAACGAATAAACTAAATCCTTGCCATGCGAGCATTGGTACAATTGATCCAATAAATCCAAAGATACTAAAGTCTCCAGCTGCATTGAATGACATACCAAGTACTAATGTCGTCAAAATTCCTCCAGCGAAAATGTTACCAAACAAACGTAAACCTAACGTTAGTGTGTTCGTGAACTCTTCAATAATCTTGAATGGGAACATAATCCATATTGGTGCAAAGAATCCTTTTCCATACGCTTTAAATCCGCGTAATTTAATACCATAATAATGTGATAACACAACAACCATCGCTGCTAATGTTAATGTGATGCCGGCATCTGCCGTTGGTGCTGTCCACCATTGCTTATCATTGATAATGACAGTTGTTACCATACCTAGTACGTTACTGACTAATATAAACATAATTAAAGTCAATCCTAGTGGCAGGAACGCACGTCCCGTCTTCCAATCCATCGTATCTGTGACAAGTCCTTTTACAAATTCAACGACCCATTCCATGAAGTTTTGAACGCCAGTTGGTTTCATTTGTAAGTTTCGGCTACCCCAAATTGCGATTAATAAGACAACAATCGATGTAATGATTACCATCATGACAATTGATAGGTCAAAAGATAACCAAGATATACCGAATACGTTCTCGACAATTGGTGCTGTTGGTCCATCCTTCATTCTTTCACCCCTCTTTCAATGTTACAGTTTTCTTTGAAACAAAATAAGATCGATCATCATAACTGGATAAAGTAAGACAAATCCAATTAGATAAGCTATCAGATTAAAATACATATCGAACTTTATTGCAATCATTGTTCCTAAGATCACTGCTGCAAATCGTGATATCATCCCTAGTCCTTGACGCTTGTTATCTGAATCCATAATTGTTTCAGAAAACATACTAATTTTTCTCTGTAAGAACCAGACATTATAAAATCCTATCAATATACCAAGTAAAAGTCCATAAAAAACTGGCTGATATTTGGTAAATGTACTAATGCCTGCAGCCATTAAAAATAATGATATTAAAAATAACATCCATTTTTTTTGGCGCTTAAAAATTACTTTGTAGCTAGACATAAGGCACTCACTTTCTCGGCAGTTTAAGATATATTGCTTATGTAAATTTTAATCCTCAGCCTCCACACAAACCTTTGTAAGTGTAGTTTTCAAACCTTTTACTTTGTTAAATAACCATAGAAAACGCATTATAAAGTAATAACTCCACGTTGAATTCTACAATAGCAAATAACTAATGTCAATTTTATATAATAAGATAATTTACGCTTTTTTATGGTTTTTTAAATAAAAGTCGTGTGAAGTCCCTTAATCATTATATAGTATCTCGAATATTTTATAAGTGACATTTCTATGAACATTTTATTTCCATGAGAGAATCCCTATTGGATTAAGCTTTTATCTTTATAAAAATTAAAAAAACTGTTATTTAGCTGAAAAACTAATTGGATTAGTCATCATCTAAATAACAGCATTCAAGTTGTATTTATTTTTCATCATCGTTATTGAAGTTAGGTATTGTCTTTTCATTGTAATATGTGCTAGAAGCCATACCACCTTCATCAATCATTTTAGAGATCTCTTCAGAGCGTGTTTCTTTCTTAGGTTTAGATTTTTTAGGATAATCATAATACTTATAAGCACCTAATCCACCTTCACCGATCATTTTAGAAATTTCCTTTGTCCGCATTTCTTTTTTCTTATCGATGTCAATTCTTAAATTCTTACGTTCTTCAGTCATTTTATCCACTCCCTTCACCTTCTATTTTCATTATATCATACTTATTTTTTTTTGTAAGGGAATTTATTTGGCTATATATTAGAAGAGATCTTTATTTTCCTTATTGTTTAACCGTTATTTTTTCTCTTGCTGATTTTGCCGCTTCAACCATGACTTTCAATGCGTCGATTGTTTCTTGTTCATTACGCGTTTTTAAACCGCAATCTGGATTAACCCAAAAACTCTCAGGTGTAATGGTTTGTAAGGCACGGTCAATATTTTCAGTTATCTCCTCAATTGCTGGTACACGTGGACTATGAATATCATAGACACCAAGACCGATTTCTTTTTCATAAGTGTTCTCTTCAAATGTGCTTACTAATTCCCCGTGACTTCGAGAAGTCTCTATTGAAATCACATCAGCATCTAATGCATCGATACTTGAAAATATATCTTCAAAATTCGAATAACACATATGTGTATGAATTTGTGTCTCAGCTTGAACCGAAGCTGTTGCTAATCTAAAGGCATAAGCAGCAGAGTTTAAATACTCATCCCACTTTGCCCTATCTAAAGGTAACCCTTCTCTTAATGCTGGTTCATCTACTTGAATAATTTGAATACCTGCAGATTCTAATGCTTCTACTTCTTTACGTAAAGCAAGCGCAATTTGCTTCATAATTTCTGTTCGTGGCGTTGCATCATGGACAAATGACCAATTCAAAATCGTAACAGGACCTGTTAACATTCCTTTGACATGACGGTCTGTTAGGGATTGGGCATAAACACTTTCTTTAACCGTAATCGGTTCAGACCAATCAACATCACCAAAAATAAGGGGTGGTTTTACACAACGTGAACCATATGACTGCACCCAGCCATATTCAGTTACTAAAAATCCATTAAATTTTTCTCCAAAATATTCAACCATGTCATTTCTTTCAAATTCTCCATGGACTAAGACATCTAAGTCTAATTCTTCTTGAATCTTAATCCATTTTGCGATTTGTTCTTTGACAAAACTTTCATAAGCTTCATTTGTTATCTCACCACGACGCCATTTAGAACGCGTTTGTTGAACATCTTTTGTTTGTGGTAAACTTCCAATTGTTGTTGTTGGTAATAAGGGTAAGCCTAGTGAACCTTTTTGACGTGCTAATCGTTCTTTAAAATCTACATCTCGCTGTGCATCTTCTTCGCTTAATTTACTTATCTCAATTGCAACAGAATCATTTGATCGATACTTTTCTTTTAATGCTTCCAGCGCTTCGGTTGAGTTAATGATTTCTTCTTGGTCAATTGTTTTTTTATCGTTAGCCACTTGTGTTAAGAGATTAATCTCCGCCAATTTTTCATCTGCAAATGATAAGCCACCTAAAATAAGGGGGTCAATTTTTGTCTCAAGTGTTTTCGTGACAGGCACATGTAAAAGTGATGAGGATGGTTGTATAATGAGTTGATCTTCTTTAACGTATGTACGTAATTGATCAATTAATTTTGATTTCTCTTGTAAATCTGCACGCCAGACATTTCGACCATCAATTACTCCTGCCGCTAAATATTTATCTTCAGGAAAACCATACTTTTGAAGTAATTCAAGTGATTTGCCGTGAATAAAATCAAGTCCTAATCCCGCGACTGGTAGTTTAGATAGACGTTCATAATGGAATAGGCGTTCAAAGTAAGTTTGGAAGATCACTTTAATTTCTGGCACTTCTTTAGCTATTGTTTGATATACACTCTCAGCTATTGCAACGACCTCTTCACTCACATTTGTTGAAAAGATTGGTTCATCAATTTGAACCCATGTCGCTCCTGCTTCAGCTAATTCTTTAAGAATTTGAACATATAGAGGTGTGAATTGGTTAACAAGGTCGTTAAATTCATCCTGATGATAACCTTTTGCCAAACTAACATAAGTGATTGGACCTACTAAAACAGGCTTGCCATTTATCCCTAACTTTTCTTTTGCTTCATTATAATATTTTAATGCACGATTTATTTTTAATTCTGGTTGTTGTTCATTTAACTCTGGAACAATATAGTGATAGTTTGTATTAAACCATTTTGTCATCTCAGAAGCAATGGCATCATCGCTCCCACGGACAAGTTGATAATAGGTATTAATATCCACTTTCCCACCTTCATAATCGTATCTTTTTGGAATAATTCCAAAACTAGCTGATGTATCCAAAATATGATCGTATAATGAAAAGTCACCTACTGGAATTAAATCAATACCTAAATCCTGTTGTTTTTTTAAATTATCTAAACGGATAGCTGTTGTTTTTTCAAGTAATTCTGATTCAGTTATATCACCCTTCCAAAAACTTTCTAGTGCTCGCTTCCATTCACGCTTTTCACCAATTCTTGGATAGCCTAAATTTGAACTTTTAATGTTTGTCATATTAATAATTCCTCCTTGTTTGTGTGTAAATCATATTGTTTAATTGCTTCAATTAATTTAATAATCATGCCATAACGCATAAATGGCGTAATTAAGTAAATCCCATTAAAGTGTTCTGCAGCTGTTTCGACTAGTTCCCGTGACATTTCTAAACTGATTGCCTCTGCTTTTTCTCGGTCACTACCTGCAGATTTCATTCTTTCTCTGACATCATCTGTTAAAGTAATTCCTGGTACTTCATTGTGTAAGAACTCTGCATTTTTTGTTGAAGTAATCGGCATAATCCCAATAAAGATCGGAATGTCTAGATGCTTTGTTGCTTCTTTTAATTCCAAGATTTTTTCTTTAGAGTAGATGGGTTGAGTTAAAACATAATTTGCCCCATGGTCAATCTTCTTTTCTAAACGTTTGACTGCTTTATCTAAATGACGGACATTCGGGTCAAGTGCACAAGCGACACTAAAATGCGTTTTTTCTCTTAATGACTGTCCTGAGAAAGATAGTCCAGTATTTCCTTTTTGAATAAGTTCAATTAGTTTAAATGAATTCACATC
Organism: uncultured Bacillaceae bacterium; assembly: GCA_945639745.1. Lineage (GTDB taxonomy): Bacteria > Bacillota > Bacilli > Bacillales > Amphibacillaceae > Pseudogracilibacillus. The sequence continues at coordinate 1,625 of CALZEK010000049.1, read as the reverse complement.
AAAAACGGATGTTGCACCTGGAAAGTCGCCAATTTTTGTTGGATCTCCGGTAATTGCTAAAATCTCTCTCATGCCTAATGTGTGTAAACCTAATAAATGTGATTGCATACCGATTAAATTACGATCACGACAGGTTAAGTGAACGAGTGGTTCAATATTTAATTTTCGTTTTATAATTGTTGCCATAGCCAAGTTATCAATTCTTGGTGAGGCAAGGGAATTATCAGCAAGCGTTAATGCATCAACTTGTGCATCTTTAAGTGCTTGTGCCCCTGCCAAATAATCACTGATATCTAAATGTTTCGGCGCGCCTAATTCAACAATAATCGTTCGTTGTTTTTGAGCTTTTTGAGCCAGCGTTTCTTGATCTTTTTCTGGACTTTCTTTTATTTCATAACGTGGCATTTCTTTCACTTCTTTTTTTGTGACAGGTGCTAAACCTCTAACCCCTTTAGCAATGGCTCTAATATGTTCAGGTGTCGTTCCACAACATCCACCAATTAAGCGAACACCCTGCTGACGTAATTCTTTTGCACTTTCTGTAAAATATTCTGGAGCATTTTCATAAGTTAATATGCCATCATTGTAGGCTGGAAGACTTGCATTAGGGTAAGCTGCTAAATAGGTGTCTTGATTAATTGGAACAGATTCAAGTGAGCTGACAATTTGCGCGGGCCCCATTTGACAGTTAATACCTGTTACATTAACGCCTATATTTCTTAATTCTTTAAAGGCATCAGCTATAAACAGACCATTTTCTAAAACACCTGGTTCATGCAAGGTGACATTGGCAATAATTGGTAAATCAGTTTCTTCACGAGCAATCTTCACAACTGAAGTCAATTCAGCAAAGTTATAATATGTTTCTAGTAAGATACCATCAACACCTTCAAGCAATAGACAATAAAGTTGTTCTCTAAAGCTACGTTTTACCTCTTCATCTGAGGCGAGTCGTTTATTTGCTCCGTGAATCCCACCAATATTACCTAAGACATAAGCACCTTGATTACTTGCTTGTTTTGCTAATCTGACACTTGCTGTATTAATTTTTTTCACTTGTTCCTCTAAGCCATATCGAGCTAATTTAATATAATTTGCACCATATGAATTTGTTTGAATCACATTTGCTCCTGCATCCAGATAAGCTTCATGAATTGCTTGGACTTGGTCTGGTTTTGAAAGATTTAACTCTTCAAAACTTCGATCAACTCCATGAAGATAAAGCATTGACCCCATAGCACCGTCGCCAATTAAAATGTTTTTTTCAATTGTTTTTAAAAAGCTCAATTTAACCAACCCTTTCCTTAAGACGAATGAATGCTTGATCAAGATCCTTGATAATATCTGTTGCACTTTCAATACCGACAGAAATGCGCAATAAGCGATCTGTTAAACCATAACTATTTCTAACTTTTTCTGGAATATCCATATGTGTTTGTGTTATTGGATAAGTAATAAAACTTTCAACACCACCTAGACTTTCGGCAAAACTTATTAGTTTCAAATTTCTTAAAAAATCTTCTACATCTGCGACATTTTTTATTTCAAAACTAACCATCCCAGTATTTCCCGGGAAATATACTTTATTGACTTCTTGTTTAGACTGTAAATAATCAACAACTTGA
>CALZEK010000048.1 GCA_945639745.1 uncultured Bacillaceae bacterium | reverse complement strand
ATGCAGAAGAGACGAGAGATTTCAGATAATAAAAAAAGACCTTAAACACATTAATGTGTTTAAGGTCTATTTTTTATGTTTATAAGTCCAATATTTTCTAGATAAAATCGTCAATTCTTCTACATCACCTGCTAGTTTCAATTGGTTTAATTTAACTTTTGTTTGATCGTGGGTCCAATCAAATATAAATGCAATATCTTCTATACTAAGCAAGCTCTGACTCATCAAAAATGATTTTAAAGAAGGTTTATTTTTAGGAGTAATTTTTTTATTTAGTAGCTTATATAAAAGATAAGTATAATCATTATAATTAGCTAAACCTGTTATTTTTAAATTATGCATTTCATTATGTTTACTGAAAAAAACAAGTGAAGGTAATTCTTTAATATTCATTTCTTTTTTTAATTTTAAATCAGCTTGATAAGCTTTTTTTGCAGAATGAGAATAGAGATCATTTGAAAATTCATTTAAATCAAGATCAAGTAAAGAAGCATAAGTCATCATTACATCTTCATTTAAAAGGTCATCATCATAAAAAAAATAAGCCTCTTGAACCTTTTGGAGAAATTGTCTGCCCATCTTATTACCTTGTAAACCAGCTGCTTTTATAGCAAGTCCTAGATTTTGTTTTAAGAAACTAACACTTGTTTTAATTTTCTTTTCATGAGATGAGGCTCCAAATGAAATGACAGGTCGAACTGTAAAGTAATCGCCATATTCTAATACCATTTTTTTAATGAGTGGTTCTAATGCCCAACATGTATGACTTAATGGATTAATAAAAGCATAAATGATAATTGGTTTATTAATTGCATCAACTTTAATCTTAGATAAATTATCTACTTGGTTTTTTCCAATCATCTCCAAACCTCACTTTCACTTGAAATATAATTAATCTAATGTGTTTACCATATGCTCAGCTGTCATAGTCAATCGTTGGAAAATTGCTGAACGATAAGGCTCTTCTATTTGACTTTCTTCTAAAGATTTATCCATACATTTTAGCCACAAAACTTTACGTTCATGAGTGACTTCAAATTCTAAGTGACGTCTTTTTAACATGGGATGACCGCGTTCTTCTAAATATAACTGTGGTCCTCCAAATAATTGAGTTAAAAATAAACTCTGTTTACGAGCAGATTCATTTAGGTCTTCTGGAAAGATTTCCATTAATTTTGGTTCTTGAGCAACATGTTTATATAAATTATTAGCAATGTTATCGATGGCTTCTTGACCACCAATTGCTTCATAAATAGTTCCTGGAATTGACATTAAAATCCTCCTTAAGTTGACTAAATAAATACAATTATTATTTATTGTATCAACAGTTGTATAGTCAAGCAAAAATTATGTTCTATAACACTTTATAAGGAATTAAAGAATCGCTCTATTTTTGTGATAGGTGGTAGCTCTTTTATATTAAATCTTGCAATTAATTCATTGAATTTATCTAATCCAATACTTCTAGAAGGTGCTTCAATTTCTAATTCATAATCAATTTTTTGATTGTAAAAGCTCTTGTCTAAGACATAAATTAAATGACTATCAGTATATTCATATCTTTCTGTCTTTAAAGATCCGATGTAAGTAATCTCATCAATTTTAATATTCATTTTATCTAGTTGTTTAAAACAGTTTGGCGCAACCAAATGATTATGATTAATTGCATTGTTAAATGCCGTTTCAGAAATACGGTCATGTGTTTCTAGAATACCTTGTGAATGAGGTTCTTTTAATGTTACTATATAGTTTGAATTTTTCTTTCTAATTCGTAATGCTGCGTGGTGTTTTTTTAATTGTAAATCAGGTGTTTCAAAATAATAATTAATTTGTGTAAAAGGTTTAGCTGGAAAGTTAAGCGTATTTAGAATTTGATTAAATTTATCTTTTGGTAATAGCACTTTAAACTCAATTTCAATTTCTTGTTCCATTATTAAACGCCCCCATGTACATTGTTCACTATAATAATTATCGCTAAATAAAGTTAAAGATGCAAAGATTATTCATTTATAGATAGTGTGGTAAAATAGAGTTAGAATAATTTTAACTTTTTATATGAAAGTTAAACAAGTTGAGGAGGACGTTAATTATGAAATTTGCAATTGTATCTCGTGGTGATGACCGATCTAATAATATTAAACAAACAATGAAACAATATCTAACAGAGTTTGATTTAACTTATGATAAAGAAGAGCCGGAACTAGTTATTTCAATTGGTGGAGATGGTACCTTTTTAGAAGCATTTAGAAGATATGTACATCGGATAGAAACAACAGCATTTATAGGAGTACATACAGGTCATTTAGGATTCTATGCAGACTGGACACCAGATGAAGTAGAAAGACTCGTTATTGAAATAGCAAAAACACCATTTCAAATTGTAGAATATCCTTTACTTGAAGTAACAATTAGATTAAATTCAGGTGAAAAAGCGACACGTATTTTAGCATTAAATGAAGCAACAATTAAAACAGCAGAAGGTTCAGTTGTTTTTGATGTACAAATAAGAGGAGAACATTTTGAAACCTTCCGTGGTGATGGCTTATGTATTTCAACACCATCAGGAAGTACAGCATATAATAAAGCTTTAGGTGGTGGAATTATTCATCCATCTTTAGAAGCTATTCAAATGACTGAAATTGCTTCAATTAACAATAGAGTATTTAGAACGATAGGTTCACCATTAATCTTACCAAAACATCACACATGTTTACTTAGTCCTTTACATGATGAAGATAAAAGCTTTTTAATTGCTATTGATCATACAACAGAAACATATTCAAATGTGAAATCTATTCAATGTCGGGTAGCTAAAGAAAGGGTACGTTTTGTTAGATATCGTCCATTCCCGTTTTGGAATCGTGTACGTGATTCATTCGTTTCAGAAATTAAGTTAGATGACTAAAGTAATGACATTAAAAGATCATTTAAAAGATTTAAAGATAAACGGGCAAACAATGTCGTGGACAGTGAATGATATATCAGATAATAAAACACTAAATGAATATTTAAGTGAAGAATTATCTTTTTCCAAGCGATTAATTAAGTTAGCAAAGTCACCAAAAGCATTGTTAAGTGTGAATGGAAAGCATCGAACGGTTAGATATAGAGTATCTCAGTATGATGAAATATCAATTAGATTTCCTAAAGAAATAAATAATTCGTCTTTAGTTGCTACAAAACTACCACTAGAAATTATTTATGAAGACGATCATTTAATCGTCTTAAATAAAAAACCAGGACAAGTTACCGTGCCATCGGTTGACCAAAGAAAGACATCTCTTTCGAATGGCATTCTTTATTATTATCAATTAAAAGATTTACCCTATACTATTCATATTGTAACAAGATTAGACCGAGATACATCAGGGTTAGTCCTTGTTGCTAAACATCAATATGCACATTCATTATTGTCAAAACTTCAACTTGAAAATTAAATTTATCGTGTTTATGCTAGCTTTGTTGTAGGTGAATTAAAAGTAAAACAGTCTGTGATTAATGCTCCTATCGGGAGAAGTCTTGATTCAATCATAAAGAGAAAAGTGACACCTCGAGGTGATTCAGCTATTACTCATTATAGAGTAATTAAAGAGTATCTCGATTATTCTTATTTAGAAATAACCTTGGAAACAGGTAGAACTCATCAAATAAGAGTACATTTTTCACATCTTGGACATCCATTAGTAGGGGATGACTTGTATGGAAGTGAATCTAAGCGAATTGAAAGACAAGCACTACACTGTCAAAAAATTGAATTTACTCATCCAATTACAGGTGAGGCCATTCAATTAACTGCCCCACTACCTGAAGATATGCTTAAATTATTTGACAAACAACCTTGATTTGTTAGGATTAATACTGTTCAAATAGACTGCTGAAATGATTTATACAGGAAGGTGATACAAGTGACGCAAACAGGTGAACTACATCGGAAAAAACTAATGAAGTTATTAAACGAAGAAAATATTGAAGCTTTTAGAGAAGACTTTCTGGACTTATTGCCTTATGACCAAGCAGTCTTTTTTAAAGAACAAACTGAGCAAATTCGTTTAAGAATTTATAATTACTTATCACCACGTGAAGTTTCAGACATTATGAAAAACATAGATATCGAAGATACGGAACTTTTTATTACTGAAATGGATCCAGCATTCGCTACAATGGTATTTTCAGAAATGCCGTATGATGATGCTGTTGATATATTACAAGAGTTAGAACGTGATGAAGTAGCTAGTTTTTTAGCAATCATGGATGAAGAAACTGTAAAAGAAATTAAAACATTGTTACGTTATGAAGAAAAAACAGCGGGAAGTATTATGACCACAGAATATGTTTCTGTGTTTAAAAGTCAAACAGTAGCAGAAACATTTAAACAAATGAAAAAAGAAGCACCTGATGCCGAAACAATTTATTACACATATGTATTAGATGATAATAAACGTTTAGTGGGCGTCTTGTCTTTAAGAAGTTTAATTATTGCTGAACCAGATGAATATATTAAAGATATAATGAGTGAAAATGTTGTTTCTGTTTCTGCAGGCAGGGATCAGGAAGAAGTAGCTCAAATGATTAGAGATTACGATTTTTTAGCCTTGCCCGTAGTTGATTTTCAAAATCACTTATTAGGTATTATTACAGTAGATGATATTATTGATGTTATGGATGAAGAAGCACATGAGGATTATTCAAAACTAGCAGCTATTTCTGAAATTGATAGTCCAGATTCAATGCCGATAACGTCTGCTAAGAAACGTTTACCTTGGTTAATTATATTAATGTTTTTAGGGATTATTACAGCTAGTTTAATCGGTAGTTTTGAAGATACATTAGAAAAAGTTCCAATCGTAGCTATATTTATTCCACTTATAGCAGGAATGGCAGGTAACGCAGGAACACAATCGCTTGCTGTAGCAGTTCGTGGAATTGCAACAGGTGAATATGGTAAAGGAAGTAAGTTAATTTTAATTATCAAAGAAGCAACCACAGGCTTATTTATTGGTGTGACAATAGCAGTTTTAATAACATTATTAATTACGGTCTGGAAAGGTAACTTTTATTTAGGGGCGCTTGTTGGTGTTGCGATATTTTTCACTTTAATTGTAGCGACACTTTCAGGGGCACTTATTCCGTTGCTAATGGAAAGATTTAATATTGATCCAGCAGTTGCTTCTGGACCATTTATAACAACATTAAATGATATTACATCTGTTTTAATTTATTTTGGATTAGCAACAACGTTTATGAACTTATTATTATAAAGAAACTGACTTTAGGCATTTGCTTAAAGTCAGTTTTTTAGAGGTTTTTGATCATTTTCACATGAGGTATTCCAGCGTCCATAAATATTTCAGAAGCTGTTATATAGCCTAGTTTTTTATAAAAATCAAGCGCATAAGTTTGTGCATTAAGGACTGCTTTTTTATACTGATTGTCTGCAATAACTTTTTCCATCGCTATAACCATTTCAGCTCCAAAGTGATTTCCACGAAAGTCTTTTAAAACAGCAATACGTTCTAATTTAGCGTAGTCATCTACAAACCTAATTCGACTTGCTGCAATAGACTTTTTATTATATTGACCTAATAAATGAATAACAGATTGACTGTTATCATGTTCATCTATTTCCAAATCTAGTGGAACATTTTGTTCTTGAACAAAGACACTATGTCTTATTTCAAAAGCTGCTTTTTTATCAAACTCGTTTTCAACTTTTTTTACTATCATGTCTAACCTCCAAAATCGAATCTTTTATACGTTTCCCATGTTCCATCGTCTAATTGATAGTTAATTTCTAAATGATTAAGTGTATCAGTATAATTATAATCTTTCATACTTAAACTTGTATAAATATCTGCAAATTCGTCTTCATTAATATTTTGAGCAAGTGTAATATGAGGAACAAAGGTCGAAAACTTTTCTTTAGGAAGCATCCCTTCATATAATCGCTGATGTAATGTATCGAGCATTTCATTAGGCTCTATTTTAAAATAAATCTTATTAGAGACAGGTTGAAAAGAGCTAACTTTTTTTATACTTATTTCAAATGGTTTCATATCTTTTGTGATTTCTTCTAATTCATTCGTCAATTGTGTCAGTAGATTATCGTCGATATCAAACCTTGTTTTTAAAGTGATATGGGGTGGAATCAACGCGTATTCAGGATCATATCTTTTTCGATAATTATTAATTTCTTCTTGAAGTTCTTTTGACGGATAAATAATAATCCCGCATTTCATTTTATAAATCCTCCTTTAAACAAGTTCAATAATTAAAGTATAACAAATTATAAGCTGATTAAATAGTCTGGATAAGAAAAACAAACATTGAATATATTACATTCAATGTTTGTTTAATTAATTAAATATTGTTGTTAAAGCACGAGGTAAGTCTTTTTGCCAGTACTTCCATGTGTGAATTCCATCTGGAAACTCATAATAGTGGTAAGTTAATTTTTTATTAGTTAAAACTTCATTTAATTGCTTATTAGGTGTAACAAAATCAATCTTCCCATCGACAGTTGTACCAACTGCTGTTTCTTTAAGTCCAATAGTATGATAAATTTCTAAATCACTTAGATCTAACATTTCTGCTGCTTTAATGATTTCTTCATTAACAAGAGGTGATTGCATAATCACATTATCAAATAAATCTTGATTTTCAACAGCGATTAAAAAAGCAAGTGTGCCTGCAAGTGAGTCTCCCATGAGTGTCCATTGTTCACCTAAAGGATTAATGGGTAATTCCTCTTTAATTAATGGAATAGCTTCATGAATGATAAATTTTTTATAATTATCATGATTTTTACCATCAGGATGATATTTTTCACGACGATCAAATCGATCAATATAATGAATACCGATAAAAATAGTATTAGTGATTGCAAAATCATCATGCAAAGAGTCACTTAATGTAGCAATACGACCGACATTATAATAATCATTACCATCTTGCATAATGCATACATTTGTTTCATAAATTGAATCAAAATTTTCAGGTTGATAAAACTTTAAAGAAAGAGTTTCATTTAAATATTCACTTTTTATTTCTTTTTCGAACATGATTCCATTACGTGCGATAGTAAACGCCTCCCTTAATACATTTATCGTATCATATAATTTATTTAATTTTGACTAATTCGCTCTAATTTGCTAAATTTGGATTTGCATAAAGATTATAATAATCACCTTTTAAGTTCATTAATTCATCGTGATTACCGATTTCACTTATTTTTCCTTCTGATAAATAGATAATTTTATCAGCATTTTTGATTGTATTTAATCTGTGTGCAATAACAAAACTTGTTCGATTTTTCATTAATGTATTTAAGGCTTCACTTATTTTTATTTCAGTAATCGTATCAATATTACTTGTCGCTTCATCTAGTAATAATATAGAAGGCTCAGCAATAAATGCTCGTGCAATGGTCAATAATTGTTTTTGTCCCTGACTAATCCCACTCCCAGAATCATCAAGAACAGTATCGTAACCACGGTCTAAATGACTAATAAATTCATGTGCATTAGCCTGTTTTGCAGCATTGATAACATCTTCATCACTTGCATTTAATCGACCATAGCGGATATTTTCTCTAATTGTTCCACTAAATAAAAATGAATCTTGTAAAACAAAAGCCATATGGGTTCTTAAATTGGCTCTTTTAATGTCTTTAAGATCGATATCATCTAAAGTGATTGAACCTGATTGGTAATTATAAAAGCGTAAAATTAAATTGAATATAGTTGATTTTCCAGCGCCTGTTGGACCAACAAAAGCAATAGTCTCACCTGGTAAAGCTGTAAAATTAAGGTTAGTTAGTGTTTTTGTGTCTTCATATGAAAATGAAACATTCTTAAATTCAAAATGTCCTTTAACTTTACTTAGACTTTGAACTTGTTTTTCATCGTGAGTTTCAACTGTGGTATCTAAAACATCAAATACACGTTCAGCACCTGCAATGGCAGATAATAGGATGTTAAATTGATTAGAAAGCTCATTTAAAGGACGCGTAAACTGTCTAGCATACTCAGTGAATATAACGATGACCCCAACCGTAATATGTCCGTTAATCGCTAAAATACCACCAAATAGAGCAATGAGACCAAAACTTAGAAAGTTTAGTAAATTCATTACTTTTGGAATGAATCCAGAAAATAACATCGCCCAAAAGCTTACTTTATTAAGTGAATCATTTCTTTCTGAAAACTCTCTAATGACTCGTTCTTCTTGAGAAAAAGTTTTTATAATATGTTGTCCTGAAATAGATTCTTCTACATAACCGTTAACAATTCCTAATTTTTGTTGTTGTAATTTGTAAAGTGGACCTGTTCGAGAAGTGATCCACCGCATAGCAAAGATCATTAAAGGTACAATTGACATCGTAATTAATGTAAGCAACGGACTAAGATAAAGCATAACAGCTACTGTTCCAATCAGTGTAAGCACACTTGTAAAGATTTCAATTACCGATTGATTAAGTGTGTTATTAATGTTATCAATATCATTTGTTACTCGGCTCATTAATTCGCCATGCAAATTTTCATCAAAATAAGAAATTGGTAATTCATGAAAATGTTCAAATAAAC
>CALZEK010000047.1 GCA_945639745.1 uncultured Bacillaceae bacterium | reverse complement strand
TTGTTTAGAATAACGATTTGTAATCGATGCAAGTTGTTCTTGAGTGATAATACCATCCTCTACCCATTTTCTTCCTTCTTTTTCTAATTTTGAAAGGTTCATTTTCTCACCTCTTTTCTTTTATTATCGCTTATTTTTACGTAAATTGATACAAAAATAAAAAATAAGCTGAATATTCAGCTTATTTTTTATTTTGTTTAATAAGTCTAGCAAAAATTAATGTTCCAATTCCTAAACCTATCATTGTATTTGTTTTTTTATTAAATATTTGTTTAATGAGTAAATTTATATTTTGTGGACGTTCTGCTAACCGTCTCATAAAATAACCATACCAATCTTTACCAAATGGAATATACGAACAACACCTGTAACCTTCTTCTTTAAGAGAAATTAACAAATCTTCTCTAAATCCATACAACATTTGAAATTCAAAAGTGTTTTTCGAAATCTTATGTTTTCTTACATAATTCTTAACATGATTTATAATTGTATGATCATGCGTGCCAATCGATGTATATTTACCATGTAATAAATTCCATTCAATTAATTTTATAAAATTCGCATCAATCGCTTCTTTTGTTTGAAAGGCAACTTCAGATCCTTCTTTATAAGCTCCTTTTACAAGACGAATTTTTAAGTTATGACGTTTTTTTAAATCTTCTTCGGCTCGGTAAAAATAAGCTTGAATGACTGATCCAATATTATCGTATTTTTTACTTAAGTCATCCAGCAAATTATATGATAATTGTAAACGTTCATGATTTTCCATATCCATATTAATGAATATGCCATATTCTGAAGCTAAAGCGACAATCTCTTCAATATTGTTTAATGCAAAGTCATAATCAATGTCTAGTCCTAATTGCGAAGCCTTTAAAGATATATGAGCATCAACTTCATGTGCATGAATGGCTTTAACAACATTAATGATTTGTTCTTTAGCTGCAATCGCTTCATTTCTTTCATGAACAAACTCACCCAAGTTATCGATTGTACAACTAATCCCTTGGTTATTTAATTCTTTTATTTTTTTCATTGTCTCTTCAATCGTTATTCCAGCAACAACTCGTTGGGCACCTAACTTTAATCCCCATCGTTTTGCAGCTTGATTTAAAAATTCATTATCAGACAATGAAATAAAGAAATCTCTTACAGGATTATCCATAAGTAATCCCTCCCAATTCCTTATTTACTAAAACATTTCTGACGTAGTTTTTCCTTGCATATGATGAATCAGATAATCTGGGCCACCTGCTTTTGAATCTGTTCCTGACATATTATATCCACCAAATGGTTGGTAGCCAACAATTGCTGCTGTACATCCTCGATTAAAGTATAAATTACCAACATGAAAATCTCTACGTGCTTGTTCTAAATGTTTACGATTATTTGTAATCACAGCACCTGTTAAACCATAATCTGTATTGTTAGCAATTTCAATCGCTTCATCAAATGATTTAGCTTTCGTTAAACCAACAACAGGACCAAAAATCTCTTCTTGCATAATACGTGCCTGAGGATCGACATTACCAAATACCGTTGGTTGAATAAACCAACCATTGGAGTCATCACCATTACCACCTGCTAAGAGTTCTCCTTCTTCTTTACCGATTTCAATGTATTTCGAAATTTTATCAAAAGCAGCTTGATCAATGACAGGTCCGGTAAAGTGTTCATTCGTTGCTGGATTTCCTGCACTTTTTTCATTTGTTAATTCAACAATTCGATTTGCGACTTCGTCATAAACATCCTCATGTATGACTGCACGTGAACAAGCTGAACATTTTTGTCCTGAAAAACCAAATGCTGAATTTACAATCGATTGCGCAGCTAATTCTAAATCAGCATCAGAATCAACAACAATTGTATCTTTTCCACCCATTTCAATAATTGTACGTTTTAGCCATTTTTGTCCTTTATCTTCATGAACAACAGCAGCACGTTCAAATATTCGTGTACCAACTTCACGCGATCCTGTAAAACTTACAAAGCGTGTCCGTGGATGATCTACTAAATAATCACCTACTTCACTCCCAGGTCCAGGAATATAGTTTACTACGCCTTTTGGCATACCTGCTTCTTCCAATACTTCCATAAATTTATAAGCAATTACAGGCGTCGTACTTGCAGGTTTTAGTAATACTGTATTACCAGTTACCATTGCTGCTACTGTCGTTCCTGCCATAATAGCAAATAAGAAGTTCCATGGTGAAATAACAACACCTACACCAAGTGGAATATAATCAAATCGGTTTGCTTCAATTGGACGACTTTCAACATAGGCGCCGTCCTTTAATTCAATCATCTGTCTTGCATAATACTCTAAAAAGTCAATTCCCTCAGCTACATCGCCATCCGCTTCATTCCAAGGTTTTCCACCTTCTTTAACTAAATGTGCTGTGAATTCTAATTTACGACGTCTAATAATTGCAGCTGCTCGGAATAAAATGTCAGCACGAAATACAGGATCTGTCTTTCTCCAAGTTTCGAATTTCTCATCTGCTACTTTCATTGCTTTTTCTGCTAATTCCATATTAGCTTTTGAAACTACACCGATTACTTCATTTGGATTAGCAGGATTTACAGAAGTAATTTTATTCTTTGTGATAATCCGTTCTCCATTAATTATTAAGGGATATTCGCCTCCTAAATCTGCTTCAACTTGTTTGATTGCTTCTTCTAATGCTTTTTTATTTTCTGTTAATGTAAAATCTGTAAAAGCTTCATGTTTATAAGGTACTACCATAAATAATCATCCTCCTGATTTAATCATTTTACGATTTCTTTAATGTAATAGTCATATTTACAAAGATTAATTAAAGCGCTTACATGTTAAGACTACTATAACATAATAAGTTTTTTTTTCATAAAGAAAGCTTTAATACTATACAAATATCGATTCTTAAAGGCTTTATAAATTAAAAATGAGAGAATTAACAAATTTGTTAATTCTCTCATTACTCATTTATTTAATGGAAGATATGTACATTTAACTTATCTTCATTTGCTTCTCGGTATAAGATACTCTCTACTTGATTCGATGATGTTACTTTAATTTCTAATTCATGATTTTTAGAAAATGTTTTATCTGCAAGACCATAAATATATTGAGTAAATCCTATAATTTCATTTTTCCCATAAAATTCAATCGGAATATTGATACTTAATGAAATTAAATTATCATCAATATAAAGCCCTTCACCGATAACACCTACATAATTTGGGAAATATTCAGCAACACTTGTGCCAAATTTATTTACTTTTTCATAATCATCTACATAATCTTTTTTTCCTGCTGCTGAAGGAAACTGAACATACTTCTCAGCTATATTTTCCCATTTACCCAATTTATCAGAACCAGCTTTAACATTAGCTTGCTTGATAAAATTACCTGGAACTTGTGATGAGATACTTTCTTCTTGATAAAGAGCAATCATCATTGGAACATTTTCAAGGTCTTCAATTTCGCGTAATTCTTTGACAAGATTACTAGCAATCTCTTCACCTTTTTCTGTTGCCTCTTTTTTACTTATTTTATATTCATAAAATGGACCGCCTTCTTTTGTTTGATAGCGATATACCGATTTTAATGCAATACCAAAAGAAAGGCCTGCAAGTTCTACATTATCGTCATCGGTTTTTTTCAAGTAATTTTGTTCAAGTATATGGGAGAATATTCTTGGATTTTTTTCATGATCTTCTTTAGATTTAAGCTTCTTTTTATCAGGGTTATGCTCTTCAATTTTATCAAAAATAAAATCGGTTGTTAAATATTGAACTTCTTCAAAAAAGTGATCATCATGATTATAACTTTTAACTGAGTGACGTCTTAATCCCTCTTCCATTTCGTCTATATCTAAACGGTTAGCAATTTGATTTGTTATTGCCCCTCTTGCTTCACTAGGCTGATAAGGAAGCATAATCTGATACTGATCTTCAGACACTTTATAATTTGGAATGATTGAAACTTTTTCTTCAGAAGCTTCTTCTGTTTCAGTTTCACTATCTTCTGATTTTCCAGAATCACGTGATGGTGCACAACTTGTTACAATAAGCAAAACACTTATTAAGAGAATGAATTTCCTCATCATTAAATCACTTCCCGTCTGTTTCTTTTTTTAATGTCTCTTCATCCCAAATCTCAACATCTAATTTAACTGCTTGATCATATTTTGACCCAGCATCTGCTCCAGCGACTACAATATCTGTATTCTTACTTACACTGCTAGTTACTTCGCCACCTAAACTTTCGATAATTTCTTTTGCTTCGCGACGTGTATAGCTTGCGAGTTTTCCAGTTAAAACTATTTTTTTATTAGCAAAAAGAAGATTTTCATCTGCTAATTGTTCTAGTGCTGGTCCTTTATATGTCATGTTAATACCCATATTAGTTAAACTATTTAATAAACCTTTAACATGTGGTTCATTTAAATATTTAATGACTGACGCAGCCATAATTTCACCAATTTCATCAATTGCTACAATTTCTTCGTAATTTGCTTTCATTAAAGCATCCATTGTTTTAAAATTCGCTGCTAAAATTGAAGCTGCTTTTGTTCCTATATGGCGAATGCCCAAACCGAAAATGAGTTTTTCTAATGAATTATTTTTAGATGCTTCGATTGCTTCAAGTAAGTTATTAACAGATTTTTCGCCCATTCGTTCTAAAGTGAGTAAACGAGATCTTTCTAATGTATAAATATCGGCGATTGAGCTAATTAATGATTCATTATAAAGTTGTTCAATTACTCGTTCACCTAAGCCTTTTACATCCATTGCTTCGCGTGAGACGAAATGAATTAATCCTTCTTTTAATTGAGCTGGACAGTCTGGATTTAAACACCTTAAGGCGACTTCATCATCCAAGTGAACTAAATCACTTTGACAAGCTGGACATGTTTTTGGCATTTCATAAGGAATTTCCTTACCTGTTCTCTCCTCTGTAATTACACGAACTACCTTAGGAATAATATCTCCAGCTTTTTTCAAAATAACTTTATCGCCAATTCTAACGTCTAAAAGTTTTATTTGATCTGCATTATGTAATGTAGCTCGACCAACTGTTGAACCATCGATTAAAACCGGATCCAATATAGCTGTTGGCGTAACGACTCCCGTTCTTCCTACGCTCAATTCGATATCAGTCAATGTTGTTTTCGCTTCAATTGCTGGAAATTTATAAGCAATTGCCCATCTAGGATTACGTGCTGTATGTCCGAGGTCTGTTTGTAACTGTAAATGATTAACTTTAATGACTATCCCATCAATTTCATATGGCAAATCGTGTCGATGTTCTGTCCAATATGCAACATATTCTAGTACATCTTCAATTCGCGTAAATTTTTTCCATTCTTGATTTGTTTTAAAACCAAGCTTACTTAAATAAGTTAAACGCTCACTATGTGTCGTTTGCTCTTGAGCATTTTCCCATCTACCGTAACCAAACATAAATACATCTAGATGGCGTCTTGCGGCAACTTTTGAATCTAATTGCCTTAATGAACCTGCTGCAGCATTTCTTGGATTAGCAAATAATGCTTCTTCATTTTTTAAGCGTGATTCATTTAACTCATCAAATGCTGCCTTAGGCATATATGCTTCGCCACGCACTTCAATTGTTCCTGATTCTTTAATGGATAGCGGGATACTATTAATTGTTTTTAAATTAGCAGTAATATCCTCACCAATTGTCCCATCACCCCTTGTTGCTCCTTGGACAAATTGACCCGCTTCATAGGTAAGTGAAATAGCTAAACCATCAATTTTTAATTCGCAAATATATTCGACTGGCTCTGATGTGCGTTCTTTAATACGACGATTAAAATCAAATAAATCAGATTCATTAAATGCATTTCCTAAACTATACATTGGCATATTATGTCTCACTCTAACAAACTCTGAAAGCGGTGTGTCTCCTACTCGCTTTGTCGGCGAATCATTTAGTTGAAACTCAGGATGTTTATTTTCAAGTGTAACTAATTCTTGATATAATTCATCATAATCTTGATCTAAAGCCGTAGGAGAATCAAGCACATAATATTCATGCGCATAACTATTTAATTGCTCTACTAATGTTTTAATTCTTTGTTTTATTTTTTCATTACTCATTCAGACACCTTCTTATTTTTTCGTAATCGGGGCAAATTTTGCAAGTAATCTTTTAATACCTGTTGGAGCTGGAAAGGCAATATCAAGCTCCATCGCTTCATCATTACCTTGAACTCTAACGACTGTTCCTACACCCCAAACTTTGTGATTTGCTTTGTCACCGGTTTTCCATGTTTCATTTTCAGCACCAGTTGTTTTTGCTTGTCTTGCCTTTCGCTTCATTGGTTGTTCTTGTTTACTTGTGTTGATTCGACGTTGATTAAAGACACTTTTTTGTTTACCAAATGAATTATTACTTGTAAAAGTTGGACCAGCGTCCATTTCAACGGGTTCAATTAAGTGAGCAGGAATTTCTTTGATAAATCGACTAATTGGATTCATATTTGTTCTACCGTACAATGTCCTCATTTGAGCATGAGTTAAATATAATTCTTTTTCTGCTCGCGTAATACCCACATATGCTAATCTTCTTTCCTCTTCCATCTCATCATTATCAATCATCGATCGACTATGCGGGAAGACATTTTCTTCCATACCAATTAAAAAGACGACTGGAAATTCTAAACCTTTAGCAGAATGAAGCGTCATTAAAGTTACTTTCTCATTATTATCTGGATTTTCATCATCAGCCATTGAATCAATGTCTGCAACAAGCGCTAAATCAGTTAAAAAAGCGATTAATGATTTATCTTCTTCAGCATTTTTTTCAAATTCTTTTGTTACTGTTTGAAATTCTTCTAAGTTTTCAATACGACTATTTGCTTCAATTGAATTTTCTTTTTTGAGTGCTTTAATATAGCCTGTTTTTTCCAAGACTTCTTCTACTAAGTCTGTCGCAGTTAAAAAATCTTGTTGTTTATTAAAGTTTTCAATCATTTGCTGAAACTCAGCTATTGTATTTGCTGTTCGTTTTGTTATTCCAGTAAAATCAACTTCTTTTGCCGCATGATAAAATGAGATTTCATGTTCTGTCGCATACGTCCGTAATCGTTCAACTGATGTTGCTCCTACACCTCGTTTAGGTACATTAACAACACGTTCAAAACTAATATCATCATCTGGATTTGTAATTAAGCGTAAATAAGCTATCATATCTTTAATTTCTTTACGATCATAGAATCTCTGACCACCAATCATTTGATAAGTGATATCTGACTTCATAAATGTATCTTCAATTGCCCTAGATTGTGCGTTTGTACGATAAAGTACAGCAATTTCACTTGGCTTGTATTTCTTATCACCTATTATATTTTGAATTGTTTCAGTAATAAAAAGTGCTTCATCGCGTTCAGAAGAGCCTTGATAATAATTAATTTTTTCACCACTTTGATTATCTGTCCAAAGTTTTTTAGCTTGTCTTCCTTTATTATGTTTAATTACTTCATTTGCTGCATCTAAAATTGATTTTGTTGAACGATAATTTTGTTCAAGGAAAATTGTTGTCGCATCTTGATAATCTTTTTCAAAAGATAAGATATTAGCAATATTCGCCCCACGCCAACGATAAATAGATTGATCTGAGTCACCGACAACACATAAATTTTTGTACTTATCTGCTAGTAATTTAACTAAATAATATTGAGCATGGTTTGTATCTTGATACTCATCTACATGTATGTACTGAAAACGATTTTGATAATATTCTAACCTTTCTGGTACACGTTCAAATAAATGGATGGTTTGCATAATTAAATCGTCGAAATCCAATGCTTCATTTTTTCTAAGCATTTTTTGATATGCGTGATAAATTTTTGCTACTTCTTTTTCAAAATAATTATTTGCTGTTTTACTATATTCTTCAGGTGTAATTAATTCATTTTTTAAATTACTAATTTGGCCAATCATTGCGCGTGGCTCAAAGTTTTTTGGGTCAATATTTAAATTTTTAAGCACTTGTTTAATGACTGTTTGTTGATCACTACTATCTAAAATTGTAAAATTTCTATTATAACCAATTTGTTCAATATCTCGACGCAAAATTCTCACACACATTGAGTGGAATGTTGATACCCAAATTTGATAACTTTCATGACCAACAAGACCTTCTACACGTTCTTTCATTTCTTTTGCTGCTTTATTTGTAAAAGTAATTGCTAATATGTTATATGGTGGTACACGTTTTTCATCAACTAAATACGCAATGCGATGCGTCAGGACTCGTGTCTTACCACTTCCAGCTCCTGCCATAATAAGGAGGGGACCTTCTGTATGTTTAACAGCTTCTTGTTGCTCATGATTTAATCCTTTTAATAATTCTATTTCATTCACACTAACACCGCCTATAAATATTTCACTACTTTTTTATTTGAGTTGTTGCTAATGCTTGATCGATATCTTCATAAATAGCATTTCCCACGATGATTACATCTGCATAAGCACTCATTTCTTTTGCTTGACTTAAGTTTTTTATGCCACCACCATAAAAAAGAAGAGTTTCATTTAATTCTTTGCTTACTTGTTTCAGTACTTCAACATCACCATACATACCACTATA
>CALZEK010000046.1 GCA_945639745.1 uncultured Bacillaceae bacterium | reverse complement strand
AAGCCATTACAATCTCTTATGAATAAGTGATATGGCGATTACTTCTGCCTATGTTTAATTCTAAAGTCCACCTTATAAACATCAATTGATACCGTTAAAGCGTATTTATCTACAATTCAGTTAATAGGCATTAGTAATTAAAAAAATGTTTATTTTTATTTCTTTCGATAAATAATTGTTCTTTTTGAGAACTTACTCATCAGTGCATACTTTATCAAATTTCTAAATGGTTTTCTAGTAAACGGTATTAATAATACAAAGCCAATCAGATCTGTTAGGAATCCCGGAATAAATAATAGTATTCCAGCGATAAAGATACAGATACCATCTAAAATATAATCGCCCGGCGGAATACCATCAGACATTGATTTTCTTACTTTGTTTAAAGTGTCCATACCTTGACTTTTAGCAAAGGCAACACCAATAATCCCAGTAATCATGATTAAAGCAAATATCCACCAGGGGCCAACCTGACCTCCTAACCAAATAAATAACGTAATTTCAAAAGCAGGGACAATTAAAAATATTAATAGTAGCCAATATAACATGTGATCACCTTCTTAAATAAGATTACAGTACGCTTGCATGGCCTTGGTGAATATTACCTGTTCCACCATCGATTGTAATGTCTTCTCCCTCTTTAAAGACGTCAATCGAATCAACACCAACTATAACAGGAATTCCCATATTTAATCCAACGATTGCCGCATGCGAAGTAAGTCCTCCTTCTTCTGTGACGATCCCACTCGCAAGTTCAATTGCCGGTAACATATCTTTATCTGTTGCTTTAGTAACTAAGATATCACCTAATTTAACTTTTTCATTTGCTTCTTTTGCATTTTTAGCAATAACAACATCTCCATAGGCAAAGTGACGTCCCACTCCCTGGCCTCTTGCAATAACATTTCCAATAACATGTACTTTCATTAAGTTAGTTGTACCACTAACGCCAACTGGAACACCTGCTGTAATAATTACTTTACAACCTCTTTCAATTATTTTCGTCTCCAAGCCCATATTAACTGCAGTATCTAATAATTCATCTGTTGTTTCTGCTTCTTGGCCACGTACAGCATATATTCCCCAAACAAGTGATAGGCGTCTTTTTACAAATTCATTAAAAGTCACTGCAATAATCGGTGCTTTCGGGCGATATTTTGCAACCATTCTTGCTGAGTGTCCACTTTGTGTAGGCGTAATAATCGCACTTACACCCAAATTAGCTGCTGTGTGAGTAACTGATTGACTAATTGCATCTGTAATTGTAATTAATGTTTTTTGTGAACGTTTTTTCAAAATTGTCGCATGATCTAATCCTGATTCGGTTTTTAAAGCTATCCGGTTCATCGTTTGAACTGATTCAATTGGAAATTCGCCTGCTGCTGTTTCTCCTGATAGCATAATCGCATCTGTTCCATCTAAAATCGCATTTGCCACATCAGATGCTTCTGCACGTGTAGGTCTTGGGTCCCATTGCATCGAATCTAACATTTGTGTTGCTGTAATGACAGGTTTTCCTACATTATTACATTCTTGAATCAAACGTTTTTGAACTAATGGCACATCTTCTGGCGGTATTTCAACACCTAAGTCACCACGTGCTACCATAATTCCATAACTGGCATCTAAAATTTTACTAAAATTATCGACACCTTGTTGGTTTTCAATTTTTGAAATAATTTGTAAATGTTCGCCATTATTTTCTTCCAATGTTTTTTTAATAGCAAACACATCTTTAGGGTGTCTAACAAATGAAGCCGCAATAAAATCAACTTCTTGCTCAATACCAAATTTAATATCTGACTTATCTTTATCAGTAATTGAAGGTAAATTAACTTGTGCACTTGGTACATTAACACCTTTTCTATCTTTAATCGTACCGCCATTTGTAATTTTAGTTTTAATTTCATTGTTTTCACGATTAATATCAATGACTGTTAATTCGATTAAACCATCATCTAAAGATATTGTCATGCCTTTTTCTACATCATTAATTAAGCCTTTATAACTTACTGTGAAGCGTTCTTTAGTTCCTAAAACATCATTCATTGTTATAGAGACATACTCTCCACGTATAAGTTCTGCTGCACCATTTTCAAATTTTGCCGTTCTAATTTCTGGTCCTTGTAAATCTAATAAAATACCAATCGTTTTATTCATCTCTTTTGCCGCCTCACGAATATTTTTAATTCGCTCAGCGTGTTCTTCATAATTACCATGTGAGAAGTTAAGACGCGCAACGTCCATACCCTCTTTTATAAGTGTCGTAAGTATTTCTTTAGATTCTGATGCCGGACCAATTGTACAAACTATTTTCGTTTTTTTAAGTGTCATGTTTATATTCTCCTCGATTAATTAACTTAAATTGATAATTCTTGAGCAAGTTTATAAATTTTATCATTTATTTGTTGCTCATGATTGATTATTTCTGATAAATCTACGTCTACAATTTGATTACATTTTATACTGACTAATCTACCAAACTGTTTACTCCTTAATAAGTCGACTGCACTTCCACCGAAGCGACTTGCTAATACACGATCTTGTGCACTTGGTGAGCCGCCTCTTTGAATATGCCCAAGAACTGTGACACGTGTTTCTAATTGTGTCACTTCTTGAATTTTTTTACCTAATTTAAAACCATGCCCAGCACCTTCAGCGACAATAATAATACTATGTTTCTTTCCTCTTTCATAACCTTGTTTTAAACGTGAAATAACTGATTCGAAATCCTTAGGTTTTTCTGGAATAATAATACTTTCTGCACCATCTGCAAGCCCTGACCACAAAGCTAATTTTCCAGAATCTCTTCCCATAACTTCTACAACGTATGTGCGTTCATGAGAAGTGGCAGTATCCCTGATTTTATCAATTGCTTCGATAATTGTATTAAGCGCAGTATCAAAACCAATTGATGATTCTGTTGGCGCTATATCATTATCGATGGTTGCTGGTACAGCTACACAAGGAAAGTCTAATTTTGATAAGCTATGAGCTCCTTTAATACTCCCATCGCCACCAATCACAATTAAGCCATCTATTTTATGATCTTTTAGTTGCTTTAACGCCTGCAATTGGCCTGCTTCTGTAAGAAACTCTTCAGATCTTGCTGTATGAAGAATTGTCCCACCACGATGAATAATATCTCCTACAGAACCTATTTCAAGTTTTTTAATGTCACCATTTATTAAACCTCGAAAACCATATAAGATGCCGTAAGCTTCAATATCATGAAAAATACATTTTCTGACGACAGCACGTATTGCTGCATTCATTCCTGGTGCATCCCCACCACTTGTCAAAACTCCTATACGCTTCATATTTTCACTCCATATTATTTTATCTACCTCTAGTTTACCATGAATGAACAATTTCTGTATCAAACCTTGTTTTTATTTTAGATAAAAAAAATTGACAAGAGGAACAAGATTGACTAATTAACTTGTAAAAGTTATTAATCAAGCTTTTTTCACTCTAGTCAACCTCTTTTCATAAAGTTTCTTCTGAAAACTCGCCAATTCTTTTATATTTTAACCATCTGTTTTCAAGTAAGTCTGTTACATTATATTGATTTAATTCTTTTAATGACGCTGTTAATACTTTATCGATATTTTTTGCTTGTTCTTCTAAGCTACGATGTGCCCCGCCTTTGGGCTCTGGAATAATCTCATCAATGACCCCGAATTCTTTTAAGTCATATGAAGTAATCTTCATTGATTCAGCTGCTTTTTCTGCTAATGCAGGGTCTTTCCAAAGGATTGAAGCCGCACCCTCAGGTGATATCACAGAATAAGTAGAGTTCTCTAACATATGAATGTGATCCCCCACTCCTAAAGCTAATGCACCACCACTACCGCCTTCACCAATAACAATACAAACAATCGGCACCTCAAGACCTGCCATTTCTAATAAATTATATGCGATTGCTTCACTTTGGCCTCTTTCTTCAGCTTGTTTTCCTGGATAAGCTCCTTTAGTATCGATAAAACAGACAATGGGACGATCAAACTTTTCAGCTTGTTTCATATGTCTAATTGCCTTACGATAACCTTCAGGATGAGGCATACCGAAATTCCTTTTAATGTTTTCTTTTGTCGCTTTACCTCGCTGATGTCCAATGACGGTAATTGGTTCATCATTGTAAAATGCAATGCCCGATACAATCGCTTCATCATCACCATAATAACGATCACCATGAAATTCAATGAAATCAGTAAATATTTCACTAATATAATCAAGTGTTGTTGGCCTTTGTTGATGGCGAGCCATTTGAACTCTATTCCAAGGCTTTAAGTTAGAATATACATCTTCTTCTAATATGTTTAATTTCTTTTCTAACTCTTTAACTTCATTTGTTAAATCAATTTCACTCTCAGTTGAAATCTTTTTTAACTCTGTAATTTTATCTCTTAAATCTATAATCGGTTTTTCGAAATCTAAAATTTGATTCACTACTTAATTCCTCCTGCTTCTTGACGTCGAGAAGGCGGCCGATTATTTTTATCATGGATTTTTAATATTGTTGATAGTGTTTCACGCATTTTATGGCGATGAATTACTTGATCTAATTGTCCATGTTTTAATAAAAATTCTGCCGTTTGAAAATCAGCCGGTAATTTTTCTCGAATTGTTTGTTCAATAATTCTTCTTCCTGCAAATCCAATAAGAGCACCAGGCTCTGCAAAGTTATAATCTCCTTGTGATGCGAAACTTGCAGATACACCACCAGTTGTTGGATCGGTCATTACCGAAATCATTAAATTACCTGCGGTAGAATGTCGCTTCAGCGCAACAGATATTTTTGCCATTTGCATTAAACTAAGTACACCTTCTTGCATTCTTGCACCACCTGAAGCTGTAAATACAATAAATGGTATGTTTTCATCTTTGGCACGCTCAACAGCACGAGCTATTTTTTCTCCTACAACAGAACCCATGCTTCCCATTCTAAATCTAGCGTCCATCACAGTAAATGCCACCGGTAAATCATCAATTAAACCTTTTCCGGTCACAACTGCCTCATTTAAATTTGTTTTCTCTCGATCTTTATCGATTTTTTCTAAGTACTCTGGAAAACCTAAAGGATTTGTCGAAAGTAATTCTTTATCCCACTCTTCAAATGTATCCTCATCAAAAATACTCTCTATTCTCTGCCATGCATTTTGTTGATAATGATGATCACAATTCGGGCATACATTTAAATTTTGCTCTAATTCCTTACTTATATATATTGTTTTACAATTTACACATTTAGTCATTAAACCTTCTGGTACATCTTTTTTTCCATTATTATCTGAAACATTTGTTGTTTTCCCTTTACGTGGAAATATTCGTTTAAGCAACACAACTCCTCCTCTTCTGGAATCGCTTAAATCTTTATAGAATTGTTTGTGATTTTATTCCATTCTTCACTATACTGTATCACATACTTTTTATCTACTAATAAATAATTTTATTAATCAATTGTACTTAATTGACGTGTTTTCTCAGCCACTGCTTCTGGATCAACATCCCGGCGAGCAACACCACTTTCCATAGCAGCTTTAGCCACATATTTAGCTACATTTGGTGCAACTCTATTATCAAATGGTGCTGGAATAATATAATTTTCATTTAATTCTTCTGGAGTAATCAATGAAGCAATTGCTTCAACAGCAGCAATTTTCATTTTTTCATTTATCCGTGTTGCCCATACATCTAAAGCACCTCTAAATATCCCTGGAAATGCTAAAACATTATTAACTTGGTTTGGATAATCAGATCTACCTGTTCCAATGACTCTTACTCCTGCTTTTTTAGCAGCATCAGGTAAGATTTCAGGGTCAGGATTAGCCATTGCAAATACAATTGGATCTTCTGCCATTTTTTCAACCATTTCCTCAGTAAGAGCCCCAGCTATTGAAACGCCTATAAATACATCTGCTCCATCAATTACATCGATTAAATTGCCTTGTAACTTTTCATGATTAGTTACTTTTGAAATTTCATGTTTAACGTCATTCATTCGACGAGGACGTCCTTCATAAATGGCACCTTGTGAATCACACATAATAATATCTGTTACACCAAAACTTCTAAGTAATTTAATAATAGCCACACCTGCAGCGCCTGCTCCATTTGCAACAACTTTTATTTCTGAAAATGACTTGTTTACTAATTTAAGTGCATTCATTAACCCGGCAACAGTAACAATTGCCGTACCATGCTGATCATCATGGAATATAGGTATTTTTGTCTCTTTTTTTAATCGTTCTTCGATAATAAAACAATTCGGGGCTGCAATATCTTCTAGATTAATCCCACCAAAAGTTGGTTCCATTAATTTAACAGTCTGAACAATTTCTTCTATATCATTCGTTGCAAGACAAATTGGAAACGAGTCTACACCAGCAAAGGTTTTAAATAAAACAGCTTTACCTTCCATTACTGGTAATGATGCTTCAGCACCAATATCTCCCATACCAAGCACTGCTGAACCATCTGTTACGACTGCTACCATATTACCTTTCATTGTATAGTCATAAACGGCATTTTTATTTGAATAAATTTCTTTACATGGTTCTGCTACACCAGGTGAATAAGCTAAACTTAAATCATATGCATTTTTCACCGGTACTTTTGATTCTACTTTTAATTTTCCTCGATTAACTTTATGCATATGTAGTGCTTCATCTCTCAATTTTGTCAATGCTAAACGCTCCTTTTATCCTTTTGTTTTTTGAATTTTTATTCAATTCTGATTATTCAATTATAACAAAACTTTGCTTGGTGTAAACCTTATAATAATTACTTATTGATTATGATATCTTTTTTCAATATTTAAAACAACGTTTTTCTCTCCGAAAATCATCTGTAATTGATCAATTAAGTAATCGCTTCCACTATTTAAATATGATTCATTTAATTTAAATGTCTTTTTTGATTTTTCAAAGTGCAATATAATCGGTATTTCACCCGGTTCATCTTTAATTGTCGCTTGAATTGTTTGATGAACCTCCGCTTCTAACTCTGGGATAACTTTTATGAATAATTGCTTTTGACTCGCTTCTAAATTCAAACTGTTCACTTGATTGATGATTACTTGTCTCTCACCATTTC
Organism: uncultured Bacillaceae bacterium; assembly: GCA_945639745.1. Lineage (GTDB taxonomy): Bacteria > Bacillota > Bacilli > Bacillales > Amphibacillaceae > Pseudogracilibacillus. The sequence goes on along the minus strand of CALZEK010000046.1, from coordinate 1,752 downwards.
GTTCAGTCAATTTAACAGTTAAATCTACTATTTCACCTTCTGATAGTAAGGTATATCTTTTTCGATAAACTTCAGGAAATACCACAGCAGATAGTTCTGTTGTTTCGTCTGAGAGTGTTAAAAATGCCATTGAATCACCACGAACAGTTCTTATTTTTCGAACTTCTTGAATAATTGCGGCTATCTTTACAGATTGATTGATTTTATATCCATTTAAGTCTTTTAATGAAACAAAGCCTTCTTTCGTGAGACTTGTGCGGTATTCTTTTAAAGGGTGATTAGATAAATAAATACCCACTAATTCTTTTTCATTCGCTAATTTTTCTAATAATGAATAATCATCCATTTCAATATATGTTGGTTTTAATTTCATTCCTTTTGAAAACATAAAATTTTGACTTTCTAAAATATCGCCAAATAATTCCGTCCGACTTTCAGCCTGATCTATTGAAGCAATTAAACTGGCTCGATTAGGATATATGGTGTCAAAAGCACCTGCTAAAATAAGTGTTTCAATAATATTACGTTTAATAATTTGAGATGACGTTCTTAAATAAAAATCAAATAAATCAGTATACTCACCATTTTTCCGCGCTTTAACTATTTCTTGGACTGACTGATAACCAATTCCTTTAATAGATACTAAACCCAGTCTAATCGCGTCTCCTTCAACAGTCACTTTTCCATAACTATCGTTAATCGATGGTGGTAGTATTTGGATACCTAAATCTTTTGCTTCTTGAATATACATGGCGAATTTTGCAGGTTGATTTAATGTCGAACTTAATAATTCTGCAAAAAAATTAGTTGGATAATTCGCTTTTAAATAACTCAAATCATATGAAATCTTACTATAAGCAACAGAATGACTTTTATTGAACCCATAATTTGCAAATCGATTAATCCAGGAAAATATTTCTTCACTTACAGCTTGTCTATAACCATTTTTAATACAACCATTTATAAATTGCTTTTTTAAATCTGCCATGACATGCGCTTCTTTTTTACTTACTGCCCTTCTAAGTAAATCTGCTTCTCCTAAAGTGAATCCTGCTATTTTATGAGCAATTTGCATAATTTGCTCTTGATATACTAAAACACCGTAAGTGTCTTTTAAAATAGGTTCAAGATCTTCATGGACATAAATAACTGGTTCTTTCTTGAATTTACGATTAATAAATGTTGGTATTTGATCCATTGGTCCTGGACGATAAAGTGCATTTAAAGCAACTATATCTGATAATTCTGTTGGTTTGAGTTGTTTTAAAACTCGTTTCATTCCTTCTGATTCTAATTGGAAAACACCATTTGTTAAACCTTGTTGTAAAAGTTTAAATGTTTTTTCATCTTTTTGATTAACTTCACTTAAAGTTATTTTAATATTATTTGTTTGTTTAATTGACGCAATGATTTGTTCAATCATACTTAAATTTTTTAAGCCTAGTAAGTCAATTTTTAAAATTCCAAGTGCTTCTAGTTCATTCATAGCATATTGCGTCAAATAAACATCATCAGACCCACTCATAACAGGAACATGTTCTATTAAATGACTATCGGTTAAAACGATTCCAGCAGCATGAGTTGAAGCATGGCGAGGTAAACCTTCTAGCGTAATTGCATGAACAAATAACTGGGTAAGCGAGCTTGATTGCTTAACATAGTTTGCGAAATCTTGATTTTTTTGTAAAAACTAATGGGTAAGCATTCTTAAAGCCGTATTTCTTGCCATATTCAATCAGCATGTGCATTTGT
>CALZEK010000045.1 GCA_945639745.1 uncultured Bacillaceae bacterium | reverse complement strand
ACAGAAGGAATAAAAAGTTTAACGCCCCTGACATTAAAAGAAGTGGCATTAATGATTGATATGCATGAATCTACCGTTAGTCGAGCGACAGATAATAAAATTATTCAAACCCCAGCTGGGACTTTTGAATTAAAAAGTCTTTTTTCAACACGCTTATCAACTAGTTCAGGTGAAGATACGTCTCAATCCCGAGTAAAAAGAATATTAGAAACGATCATTAAAAAAGAAGATAAATATAAACCTTACTCAGATCAAAAATTAGCAGAACAAATGAAAAGCGATCATGGAATTAATATATCAAGACGAACGATTGCAAAATATCGTGATGAATTAAATATTCCATCTTCATCTAAAAGAAAAGAAATAAAAATTTGAAATTAATATTTATAGTTATAAAGAAAATAGGTGATTAGTTGGGTAGAATTTATGTTTTATTGTTTTTGGTAATGGCTATATGGGGATTTAATGTTTCAGCATTATCAACATTAGTTAACAGCGTTCCTCCAATCACACTAACAGCATATAGAGTATTAGTGGCCGGTCTTGGAGTTCTTGTTATTTCTTATTTTATGGGGATATTTAGATTGCCCTATAAACAAGAAATTAAAACAATTCTTTTAATTACGCTTTTTAATGTGGTGTTTCATCACTCATTGTTAGCACTAGGTTTAACTAAAACTTCAGGCGTCAATGCAGGAATAATTTTAGGGGCTGCCCCGCTTGTGACAATGATATTATCTATCGTATTATTGAAAGATTCAATCACACGTTTGAGACTTATAGGTTTCTTTTTAGGTTTTATTGGGATTATTGTTACTTCAATTATTGGTGAAAATGGATTATCGACAATATCATTAGGTGATTTGTTTATATTTTTATCAATGTTAATGCAAGCGTTTAGTTTTAAATTAGTAAGCTAAACCCAACGTTTGATCCTAGACTATTGACAGGATATATGTTAGTGATTGGCTCATTAGTTATTTTTATATTTGGTTATTTTATTGAAGGTGATTTAACACAAATTACTCAAATATTTAACTGGAAATTAGGAAGCGTCTTTTTATTTAGTGCACTTATAGCGACAGCATTTGGTCATATGACTTATAATTTTGCAGTTAAAAATGTAGGACCAGCAGAAACGGCTTTATTTATTAATTTAAATACTTTGTTTGCAATTATTGGTGCTGCAATATTTTTAGGAGAGCCGATATTGAAAAATCATTATATAGGAGTTGTATTAATTTTATTGGGTGTGTTTACAGGCTCTGGTTCACTAGAGTACATTTTAAAGCAAAGAAAAATAAAAAAACAAGAGCAATTAGATTAAAACCTAATTGCTCTTGTTTTTATTGAAAGACAATCGTAGTATTATTTTTTACGATAATTCTATCTTGTAAGTGCCATTTAACAGCCTTAGCTAAAACTCTTCTTTCGACTTGTTGACCAGTCTTTTTTAAATCAGGTACAGAATCACGATGATCAACACGTTCAATATCTTGTTCAATAATAGGCCCTTCATCTAAATCATTTGTGACATAGTGTGATGTTGCTCCAATTAATTTAACACCACGTTCAAAAGCACGTTCATATGGTTTTGCACCAATAAAAGCAGGTAAGAAAGAATGATGGATATTGATAATTTTATTTGGAAAATGCGACACGAAATTAGGTGTCAATATTTGCATATAGCGCGCTAATATTAGTAAATCAATATTGTATTCGTTCATTAATTTAATCTGTTTTGCTTCAACTTCTTCTCGAATATTTTTATTTGCAGGAATATAATAAAAAGGAATGCCTAAAGATTCAACCGTACTTCTAGCATCTTCATGATTACTAATGACAAGCGCAATCTCAGTTTCTAAATCGCCACTTTGCCATTCCCATAAAAGCTCAAGTAAACAATGTGTTTCTTTAGAAACAAAAATCGCACTTCGTTTTATTTGATCACCATATGAGAAGTAATGTTCCATCCCAAACTCTTCTGCTAAGGGTCTGAAACTAGTTTCAATTTCTTGGCGTTTTGAATTTAGATCTTTTAAATGAAATTCAATCCGAATAAAAAAAGTTCCGCCTTCAGGATCACTCGAATATTGACTTGATTCGATAATATTTGCGTTTTTTTGATGTAAGAAATGAGAAATTGCTGCAACAATTCCAGGTTTATCTGAACATTTTACAATGAGTCTTCCAATATTACTTTTTTTGAAATTAAATGTTGAATCTAAATCCATTGTTCAAAACTCCTACTATAATTTAATTAATTTATATTATACACATAAAAATATCTTTGTTAAGAAAAAGCTATTACTATCAAGCCATACTAACGCCAACAGGCTTTAAAACATGTAATATTTCAATTGTACCAACATGTTCACAGAGTACATCATTTAATTTTTTATAAACAAAAGGACTCTCATCAGGTCCGCCGCCTCTAAGTTCAACACCATAATCTTTAACTGCTTGATCCATTTTTTCTTGTGAGATTAGTCCGCCGCGACGTTTTTTTGATTTCCAATTTATTCTACCAGCGGCTTTAGTACGGCTCATAATTCGACCAGCGCCATGGACTGTACTATAGAATGCATCCCGACTTTTATTTGATTCGATACCTTTTAAAATAACAGAAATATCTCCCATACTTCCACCAACAAAACCTAATTGACCTGGTGCAGCAGGAGTAGCTCCCTTTCTGACAACAATATATTCTTTATTAAAGTGAGTTTCTTTCCAGGCATAATTATGATGATTATGCACTTCAAATAATGATTGCGCACCTAAGATGTCTAGTACTTTATTTAAGGCAAGGTCACGACCAGCATAAGCATATTTACCTGCTAAAGTCATCGCGTTGTAGTACATCGCACCTAGTTCGCTTGGTAAATCAAACAATATTGGAGCAGCTTCCATTGATTGACGAGGTAAATTATCTAAAAAGCCTCTGTTTTGTGCTAAGTTCATAAATCCAGTTGCGGTTTTGTGACCAAATCCTCTACTACCAAAATGGTTACCAATCCAAATATCGTTTGTTTTTTCATCAACTAAGATGTCAATATAATGATTTCCAGCTCCAGCAGTTCCGAGTTGTGCTCGAGCTGTAGCAAGTAAATTATCATGTTCATGTTGCCCGATATTTAGAAAGGTAGTCCAAAGCGGATCTTCAAAAATTTCATGATTTCGATGATTCTTTAATTCTTTACCAATCCCAAAAGGTATTGCTTTTTGAATATCATCCATAATGACTGGAAGTTTATCTTCAATATCTGTTAATTTTAAATTTGTTTTAATCGCTTTGTTGCCACATGCAATATCAAAACCAACACCTGAGGGCGATATTTGGTTGTCATAGGCAACAACACCACCTACAGGCTGAGAATATCCGTAATGTCCATCGGCACATAAGACACCACCAGCAACATTACCATATGATAAACAATTGTTAAATTGTCTTAAAGTATTTTCATCATGGTTACCAAAAACAATTTTTTTCATTTATATCTCTCCTTATCTCAAGTATACAGTAAAAGAGGAATCCGTAAACAAAACGATTAATTCATTTGCAAAAATGTAAATTTACACTTATGATGTAATTAGCTGCGATGTTCGTAAACATTTAAGTTTAACCTCTATATTTCTATAAGGGAGTTTTAAATAGATATTGGATTGTTAGGCCTCGATTGAGTGGAAAACATGAAAATATCTGCGAACACCCACTTTAAACAAGTGGTGGTTTAAACTTTCTAATTACTACGGCATCCGTGGCTAACTACATAAGTAAACCAACCACTACTCATTGAGTAGTGGTTTTCTTTTTATTATTATGTCATGTTAATGGTATTATACTATCAACAGACGACGGAATAGGGGTAGAAATATGGTAACTAGTCAAACAGAATCAATTCAAACTAACTTAAAACGAGGACCAATTGTAACCGTGTTTCTGATTGGTGCTTTTTTAGCAGTATTAAATCAAACGCTGCTTATTACAGCGACTCCACAAATTATGGATGAGTTGGGGTTAACTGAAAACACTGCTCAGTGGGTAACGACAATTTTTATGTTAATAAGCGGGATTATGATACCTATTACTGCTTTTTTAATGGAAACATTTTCAACGCGACGTTTATTTGCTGTATCGATGTTAATTTTTATTTTAGGAACTTTTATTAGTGCACTCTCTTTAAATTTTTCGATGCTAATGATAGGGAGAATTGTCCAGTCTATTGGTGCAGGAGTTATTATGCCGCTTATGATGACTGTTTTTATGATTATTTTCCCTATTGAAAGAAGAGGTTTTGCAATGGGGATGGCAGGCTTAGTTATTTCTTTTGCTCCAGCATTAGGACCTGCACTATCAGGCTGGTTTATTGAATACCTACCGTGGCGCTCGTTGTTTTACGCTATTTTGCCAATTGCTATATTAGACCTTGTTTTAGCTTTTTATTTTATGAAAGATGTTATTCCACGAAGTTTTCCTAAAGTTGATATATTATCGATAATTCTTTCAACTTTAGGGTTTGGTGGTTTACTATATGGTTTTAGTTTAGCAGGTAATTATGGTTGGGCAAACAAAATAGTCATTATAGCTATTGTTATAGGGATGATTACATTAACTTGGTTTATTTTACGTCAAATGAAATTAACACAACCAATGTTAGAATTTAGAGTTTTTAAATATCGAACGTTTACTTTAGCTACAATTATTGGAACGATTACATTCACAGTTTTAATCGCAGCTGAAACACTGTTGCCAATTTATATGCAACTTATGGCAGGTTTTACTGCATTAGAATCAGGCATCATGATTTTACCAGGAGCATTATTGATGGGTTTTGCATCACCAATTATTGGTCAAATATTTGATCGTGTTGGTGCACGTTGGTTGCTTATCATTGGAATGACGATTATGGCAACAACGACTATATTGTTTACTAATTTAACGGCAGAAACAAGTTTAACTTATTTGATAATAGCTTTTGCAGTGAGAATGTTAGGTATTGCAATGGTGATGATGCCATCAACAACTGCCGGTCTTAATATTTTACCTGTTCATTTAATCTCTCATGGAACAGCGATGATAAATACGATGCGTCAAGTTGGTGCCTCAATTGGAACGGCAATGTTTATTACAATTATGACAGTAGCAGCACTCAAACCGAGTTCTCCCTCAGATACGATGGCGCTAATCCATGGTGTGAATATTTCCTTTTACGTCATGACTGCTGTAACTTTTGTAGGTTTATTATTAACCTTATTTATTAATGAACGAAAAAGTTAACACTATAGCTATAGTGTTAACAAAAATAACCAAAATAATGACAAGAAGATGACAGAAAAGTGACAGAAAACAAAATAGTCAAAAAATTACACACATTTTACTTAATTTTAATTCCCCAATAAGCTATAGTAAATACAGATAGAGTTTTGATCTGATTTTAATAAAAGGGGGAACTAAAATGAAACGTTTTAAATGGCTACTTACTGTACTTATATTACTGTTAATTATTGGTGCTTGTTCTAATTCATCAGACGATAAGGCAAAAAATGATGAAGCAAATGGAACAGCAGAAGAAGCCGAATCAGTTTATCCGATTACACCTAATTTAGATGATTTAGACCCAGATGATCCAAAGACAGAGGCGATTTTGTATGGTGAAGAGGTATTTAATGAAACGAATGTAGTAATGCCCGAACATGTAGGGAATGAATTATCATGTCAAAGCTGTCATGCTGATGGAGGATTATCGGTTAGTTCATCATTGGTGGGGGTAGCAGCTGATTACCCGCAATATCGTCCACGTGAAAATGTTACTTTTACTTTAGAAGATCGTGTAAATGGTTGTATGATTCGTAGTATGAACGGTGAAATGATGGATTATGATAGTAAGGAAATGCGTGGATTAATCGCTTATATGACATATTTATCGGAAGGTTATGAAATTGGTACTGCTGAGCGTCCTTGGAAAGCACCAAGTAACAAAGATGAAATTCCAGAGCCAAATATTACAGCAGGAGAAGAATTATTCGAAAAGAAAAATTGTCTAACGTGTCACGGTTCAGATGGAAGTGGAACAGGGGCTAACTCTGGACCGGCACTTTGGGGAGATAATTCATTTAATGATGGCGCTGGTTTAGGTAGATTGACTAAAATGACAGGTTATATTCAAAATAATATGCCAATTGGTGATGAATATGACTTAAGTGATCAAGAAGCAGTAGATTTAGCAGCATTTATTTTATCGCAAGATAGACCTGTATTTTCAGGTCATGATGAAGACTTCCCAGAAATGGAAAATCCGCCATCAGACATTATTAATGAAGAAAGAAGAAAAGCGATTCAGGAAGGTACATTTGATTGGTCAGAAATTGAAGCAGTTAAAGTAGCAGAATAAAAGAATAAGAACACATATTTCCAAATATGTGTTCTTATTTTAATTTAGTTCAAGATTCATTTGTGTAGGTAAATTATTAACTATTTAATTAAACGTCTTTATCAATCAATTTTGATGATGACGTTATTTTTATATTTATATAATAAGGATGATAAATATGTTAAAAAAATTAGTTTTTCAAACAGATTTCGGATTATCTGATGGTGCTGTCAGCGCAATGTATGGCGTTGCATTAAAAGTTGATACAGAGTTAAGATTATATGATTTAACCCATGAAATTCCTCAATATAATATTTGGGAGGCCTCTTATCGTCTGTATCAAACAATTTCGTATTGGCCCGAGGAAACGGTATTTGTATCAGTCGTTGATCCAGGAGTAGGTACAGAACGAAAAAGTGTCGTCGCAAAAACAAAAGAAAATCAATATATAATTACACCTAATAACGGAACATTGACTCATATAGAAGAAGAAGTTGGTATTTTGTCTGTTAGAGAAATTGATGAAACAGTGAATCGCTTACCTAAATCAGGGGCATCGTATACATTTCATGGACGAGACATCTATGCTTATACAGGGGCGAGACTGGCATCGGGAGTTATTAAGTTTGCAGAAGTAGGACCTGAATTAGACTTACAATCAGTTATAATGCTTAATAACCCAAAGGCATATTTAAAATCAGGCATAATATATGGGAAAATCGATATATTAGATGTTAGATTCGGCAATGTATGGACAAACATAAGTAGAGAATTATTTTTATCACTGGACATTGACTTTGGTGATTTATTTGAAGTGACAATTATTAAAAATGATCGTCAAATATTTAAAAATACGATTACTTATGGAAGATCATTTGCAGACAGTAGATTAGGAGAAGCTATATTATTCGTTAATTCAGTAGATTCAATTGGTATCGCTATTAATCAAGGGTCATTTGCACAAGCATATCATGTTGAAACGGGCATTAATTGGAAGATAGAAATAAAGAAGGTAGATAAGTAATGAAAGGAAAAGAACATTAAAATTGAAAATTAAAGACGTGGAGCAGTTTAGCTACACGTCTTTAATTATTTATTATTTAAAATAATTTCTACAAGGTCAGGCTTATTATTGAACCGGAAAGGAAATGAACTAGGGCCAAGTCCTCTACTGACAATCATTGTCGTATTAGCTTCAGTATATATTCCAGCAGAGTATTTAGGGAAAAACCCTTGGTTAGGTGCAAATATTCCTCCAATAAAAGGTAGACGAAATTGACCACCATGGGCGTGTCCAGATAAAACAAGATTAATCGCTTGCTTCGAATAAATTGGCATTAATTCAGGACGGTGAGATAGTAAGACTGTATATGTTGTCGATTCAATATTTGTCAATAAGTGATCTAGTTTATAAGCCAAGATAGAATATGGATTCTCCGCAAGATAAAAAATTGGATCAGTTAATCCGATGAGGTTAATCGCGTCTTGATTCTTTCTCAATGTGATTTGTTTATTATTTAAAACGATTGCTCCGCAATGAGTTAAATCTTCGATAAAATCTTCATAGTTTGGTAATCTTGCTTCGTGGTTACCACTAATAAAATAAAGGGGAGCAATGCGACTGGCTTGTTTAATAAATGCTAAAGCATGTTTTCTATTTGGTTTATAGGCGTTAATTAAATCACCTGTGACAACAATGATATCCGGCTTTAATTTTTCAATTGTTTGAATGAGGTGTTTATTATGTATACCAAAAGATTTATTATGTAAATCTGAAACATTAACAATTTTAAAGTGATTAAAACTTAAAGGGATTTGTGGATCTTTTATTTGATAACGAGATGTGGTGAGATGAGAATTGATAAATCTAATTAATAAAAGGAAAAGTAAAATTATTAATGAACGTTTCTTCTTAAATAACATAAACTCATCTCTTTCTTAAGTCATTATTTTTGCATCTTTAATATACGCGGCTTGCAGCTGTTTTGTTAAATGTCCGGGTTTTCCGGAGTTAATAGGTTGGTGATCAACTTTGATAACTGGCATGATTTCTTCAATACTATTGGTTAAAAACATTTCATCAGCAGACTTAATATCAGTCAGTGTAAAAGCACTTTCATTAAATGTGATATTAAGGTTTTTTGCGAGTTTTTTAACAAGAGTTCGAATGCACCCGTTAAGAATGGCATGATTAGCAGGGTGAGTATAAATAACCCGGTTTTTAATCAGAAAAATATTTGCCGAACTACATTGAGTAACAACTTCATCTTTGTGTAAGATAGCTTCAAAAGTTTGATGTTCAATCGCATTTTGCTTAGCTAAAATATTCGGTAATAAATTTAAACTTTTTATGAAACAATTTCTCCAACGCTCATCGGGATAAGTAATAACAGGTACGCCCTTGGTTAATCTGTCAATAGGACGCGGTGTATCTTTAACATATGCAAAAATATTAGGTTCGATATCTTCTGGATAAGCTAAATTTCTACTGGCAGACCCTCGCGTAATTTGAAGATAAACATGCGCATCATTAATTATATTATTTTTAATAATTAATTCATCTAATAGATAAATGAGTTCGGCTTTTGATTGAGAAATAGTGATATCAATCGCTTCTAAAGAATTATATAGACGGTTTATATGTTCTGTTAGTAAATAATAATTGCCTTGATAAATT
>CALZEK010000044.1 GCA_945639745.1 uncultured Bacillaceae bacterium | reverse complement strand
CAATTGGCACAAATTATGAACCACATCTTTATTTTGAAACAAGTGCAATCTTAATTACACTTATTTTATTTGGTAAGTATTTAGAAGCAAATGCAAAAGGGCGAACAACGGAAGCAATTACAAAATTAATGGCACTTCAAGTAAAAGAAGCGCGTGTGTTAATAGATGGTAATGAACAAATGTTACCAATTGATCAAGTAAACGTAGGTGATAGATTAATTGTTAAACCAGGTGAAAAGATACCCTTAGATGGTATGATTAAACGAGGCAATTCAACAATTGATGAATCAATGCTAACAGGAGAGTCTATGCCTGTTACAAAAGTTGTCGAAGATGAAGTTGTTGGTGCAACAATTAATTTAAATGGTTTGATTGAAGTTGAGGTAGCTACAAAGGAAGAAGAATCTGTGCTTGCTTCAATTATAAAAGCAGTAGAAGACGCACAAGGAACAAAAGCACCGATTCAAAGAATGGCTGATAAAATTGCTAGTTACTTTGTGCCAATTGTCGTTGGTATAGCAGTCTTGACATTTATAGTGTGGATTACGCTTGTTAATCCAGGTGAAATAGAAACGGCATTAACAGCTAGTATTGCAGTACTTGTGATTGCTTGCCCATGTGCACTTGGACTAGCGACACCAACATCAATTATGGTTGGAACAGGACGAGCTGCTGAACGTGGGATATTATTTAAAGGTGGCGAACATTTAGAAAGAACGCATGAAGTAGATACGATTGTGTTTGATAAGACAGGTACGATTACTAAAGGTGAACCGGTTGTTACACAATTTGAAGGAACAGATGAAACCCTTCAGCTATTAGCAAGTGCTGAAGCAAACTCAGAGCACCCTTTAGCGAAAGCTGTTGTTAACTTTGCAACATCGAAACAATTAGAAATGACTGAAGCAAAATCATTTGAAGCTGTTCCTGGTAAAGGAATCAAAGCAAATGTTCAAGGGGTCGAACTTTTAATTGGTAATCGCTTATTAATGAAAGATGCTAATGTAGCAATTGATTTATATGATAAAACAGTTACTGAAGCGGAAGAACAAGGTTCTACTGCGATGTTTATCGCAGAAAATGGTAAATTAACGGGAATGATTGCAGCAGCAGATACAATTAAAGAAAGTGCAATTGAAGCGATGAATTTATTGAAAAAATCAGGTAAAGAACTTATTATGTTAACAGGTGACAATGAAAGAGTTGCAAATGCTATAGCTAAAGAAGTGGGTATTGACCGGATTTATGCTCAAGTACTTCCAGATCAAAAACAAGAAAAAATTGAAGAGCTTCAAGCGGAAGGAAAAAATGTAGCGATGGTCGGTGACGGTATTAATGACGCGCCAGCGCTTGCAACAGCAAATGTAGGTATTGCAATTGGTACAGGTACTGAAATAGCAATTGAAGCAGCAGATATAACCATTTTACGTGGTGATTTAATTCTTATTCCAGAAGCTATTCAAATGAGTGAGGCAACCATTCGGAATATTAAACAAAACTTATTCTGGGCCTTTGGTTATAACACAGCAGGTATCCCAATCGCAGCGCTGGGCCTGCTTGCTCCATGGATTGCTGGTGCAGCAATGGCATTTAGTTCGGTAAGTGTTGTATTAAACGCACTTCGATTAAAACGTATTAAAATATAATTAATAGGAGGAATTATGATGCAGACAGAATTAAAAGTAGAAGGTATGACATGTGGACATTGTAAATCAGCTGTTGAAGGTGCTCTTGCTGAAACAACAGGTGTAACTAAATCTACTGTTGATTTAGATGCTGGTGTTGTCACTGTAGATTATGATGAATCGACAACATCACTTGAACAAATTAAAGAAGCAATAGAAGACCAAGGCTATGACGTAAAATAAAAATAGATTCACTACTGTTTAAACGTGTAAAGACACATGTCACGTTTAAACAGTTTTTTTTTATCTAAAATCAGTTTATTATTATATATAAGTTCAGACAATTGTGATAAGTTATATATAGTATGATAAATTTTAAATTATTCAAAATACGACATTATCCTTAAATAATCTAAGATAACAAAGGGGCGAAGTTTTATGGTTGAAAAAATGAAGCAAGTAACATTTGATAAAGTAGATGATGCATTGTGGAAAGAAACAGCAACAAAATCTTTACGTGGCAAATCTTTTGACAGTCTCACATCTAAAACAGCAGAAGGAATTGAAATTCATCCTTTATATACAAAAGAATTAATTGAAAAGACAATTGCTGATCGCGTAGAGGAAATTACTGAAACGGTTCGTCAAACAAAAAAAACTGACACATGGACTATTGCACAAGCTATTTATACACAGTCTGGTGAAGTATTCATAGCTGATTTAGAAGATTCACTCAAACGTGGTAATGAATCAATTGTTTATGATGGTAAAAGCAGTGTAGTTTGGACTGATTCATCATTAACTAAATTAGCTGAATTAATGTTGGATTATCCAATTTATGTATTTGATTTAACATCTGAAGATAACTTTATAAAAGTATTTGATTTAATAATAGAATCTGATCGAAAAAAAGTTCAAGGCGTCGTAACAGGTGAAGCAGTTAACTTACCAGCAGGTTACGAATCGATTCGTACACGCTCATTGGATGCACGTGATGTTCATTATGATGGTTCTGATATCGTGACAGAACTTGCAGTTGTCTTGGCAAAAGCAGTAGAGGCAGCGGAAGACTATGATAATTTTAAGAAATTCTCTGATCAACTTGTTGTCAGGTTTGCAATAGATACTGAATTCTTTTTAGAAATAGCTAAGTTACGTGCATTTAGAGTCCTATGGCAAACGCTTGCTGAAGGTTATGGTTATAAAGGATACAGCTCAGTTCCAATTCATTCTGAAACATCGCTAAGAACGTTTTCTAAACTAGATGAATACGTTAACCTATTAAGAGCGGGTAATGAAGCATTGGCAGCAGTAATTGGCGGAACAGATATATTAACTGTTCATCCACATAATATTTTAACGGGTTCAAATGAATTATCAAGACGTTATGCGAGAAACGTACAAATAGTCTTAAAAGAAGAAACTTATATTAATGATGTTGTTGACCATTCAGGTGGATCGTATTTTGTCGAGACACTAACGAATGAATACATTGAGCGCGCTTGGGAATATTTCTTAGAAATTGAAGCCCAAGGAGGTTATTCAGCTTATCTTGCAAGTGGTGAATTAGAAGCGAAAGTAAGCAAAACAAGAGAAGCACGCTTTGCTGAAGTTGCACACAATAAAAAATCATTAATTGGTACAAATGTTTATGCAGATTTATCAACACCGATTGCTAAAGATGTCGATTCGATAGAAATACCTCATCGCTTAGCCGAACCCTATGAAGAATTACGTACATATTTCGAAGATAAAAAACCTAAAGTTGTTATACTGACATTTGGTGAATTAAAAGATTTCAAACCTCGTGCCGACTTTGTAAAAGGATTTTTAGCAACAGGTGGAATCGACGTTGAATATAGTCCAGCATTTAAAACGGCAGAAGAAGGCCAAGCGTGGATTAAAGAAACAGAATTTGATTATGGTGTAATTTGTGTAGGTGGAAAAGAAACGGTAGAATTTATTAATGAACTTGTTAGGGATTTACCTAAAGATAAATGGATTGAAATCGCAGGTCGTTATAGTGATGAAGATGTAAAGAACTGGAAAGAATCAGGCATAGCTGACTTTCTTTATAGAGGAAAAAACCAAATTGAAAAAATAAAAGAAATAAAAAAACATTGGGAAGAGGTGGTTAGTCATGAATAAACCAGATTTTTCTAAAATTAAACCAATTATTAGTTCTACACCAAATAAACCTGGTGAACTTCAGGCAAAAGAGCCTATATCAACAAACGAAGGTATAGATATCAAACGAATGTATACAAAAGAAGATATAAAAAATGTTGAACATTTAAATGATTATCCAGGAATTGCCCCTAATACAAGAGGACCGTATCCAACAATGTATGTGGCAAGACCATGGACAGTTCGTCAATATGCTGGTTTTTCAACAGCAGAAGAAAGTAACGCGTTTTATCGTCGTAACTTAGCGATGGGGCAAAAGGGGCTTTCAGTCGCATTTGACCTTGCAACTCACCGTGGTTATGACTCAGACCATGAACGTGTGACAGGTGACGTTGGTAAAGCAGGAGTAGCAATTGATTCAGTTGAAGATATGAAAATATTATTTGATGGCATTCCACTTGATGAAATGTCTGTATCAATGACGATGAATGGTGCAGTATTGCCTATATTAGCATTTTATATTATTGCAGCTGAAGAACAAGGTGTCTCACCAGATAAATTAGCTGGAACAATTCAAAATGATATTTTAAAAGAATATATGGTAAGAAATACTTATATCTTCCCACCAGAAATGTCGATGCGCATCATTGCTGATATATTTGAATATACATCTAATTACATGCCTCGTTTTAACTCGATTTCAATCTCGGGTTATCATATTCAAGAAGCAGGGGCAACAGCAGATATTGAACTAGCTTATACTTTAGCAGATGGTTTAGAGTATGTACGTACAGGACTAAAAGCAGGGATAGATATTGATTCATTTGCACCTCGCTTATCGTTTTTCTGGGGAATTGGAAAGAATTATTATATGGAGATTGCTAAGATGCGTGCTGCAAGAAAGATATGGGCACAAATGATGAGTACCTTCGATCCCAAAAACCCGCGAGCGCTTGCACTTAGAACACACTCGCAAACATCAGGTTGGAGTTTAACGGAACAAGATCCGTTTAATAACATTACGCGAACATTAATTGAAGCTAACGCAGCAGCAATGGGACATACACAATCACTTCACACAAATGCACTAGATGAAGCAATTGCACTTCCAACAGATTTCTCGGCACGAATTGCTCGTAACACACAGCTCTTCTTACAAGAAGAAACGAAAATGACTGACGTTGCAGATCCATGGGGTGGTTCATATTATGTGGAAAAATTAACAGATGAGTTAATTGATAAAGCATGGGAGTTAATTGAAGAAGTTGAAGAATTAGGTGGGATGGCTAAAGCAATTGAAACAGGTCTACCTAAATTGAAGATTGAAGAAGCAGCTGCAAAACGTCAAGCACAAATTGACTCAAAAGCTGAAATTATTGTTGGAATGAATAAACATCAACTTGAAGTAGAAGAGCCGATCGATATTTTAGATATAGATAATACAGTTGTTCGTGAAAAACAAATTGAACGTATTCATAAAATGAAAGAAGAGCGCGATGAAAAAATCGTTCAAGAAACATTAAGGAAAGTAACAGAGGCAGCTAAAACAGGTGAAGCAAATCTATTGACATGTGCTGTAGATGCAGCAAGAGCACGTGCAACAATTGGTGAAATTTCAGATGCCATTGAAGAAGTATCAGGTAGACATAAGGCGGTGATCAGAACAGTGAGCGGTGTATATAGTAGTAACTTCTCAGAAGATGAAGCAATTACTGAAATGATTGAAATGACTGAAGAATTCTTAGAAAACGAAGGACGTCGCCCACGTATTTTAATTGCTAAAATGGGACAAGACGGACATGATCGTGGTGCTAAAGTTATTGCATCATCATTTGCTGACCTTGGTTTTGATGTTGATGTTGGTCCACTATTCCAAACACCTAAAGAAACAGCTGCTCAAGCAGTTGAAAATGATGTTCATGTTATTGGTGTAAGTTCACTTGCAGCTGGACATAAGACGCTTGTTCCTGAATTAAAAAAGGAACTGGAAAAATTAGGGCGTGAAGACATATTAATGGTTGTTGGTGGCGTTATTCCTGCCCAAGACTATGAGCAATTACGTAAAGATGGTGCAGATGCTATCTTTGGACCAGGGACTGTTATTCCAGTATCAGCTCAGTATGTTGTTGAAAAAATATATGAAAACCTCGGCTACGAGGAAGTGAAATAATGACAAATCACCCTGATGAATTTGTAAAAAACAGTGCTATGCATGTGATGGATGGGGTACCAAGTTCACATGATGGACGAAAAAAGTCAAAACGAAGAAGATTTGTAAAGAAAAATCGTGATATATCAGTTGATGACTTATTTACAAAAATTAAAGCAGGATCACGACTTGATTTAGCTAAGGGAATTACTTTACTTGAAAGTATTGCAAGCCATGATAAAGCAGCAGCTCAAGAACTTCTATTAAAAGCATTACCACATACTGGTAAAAGTATTCGAATTGGTGTTACAGGTGTACCTGGAGCTGGAAAAAGTACATTTATTGAAAGTTTTGGCTTATTATTAAGCGAACTTGGTTTTAAAGTTGCTGTTTTAGCAATTGATCCTAGTTCTTCATTAACAGGTGGGAGTATTTTAGGTGATAAAACACGTATGGAAAAACTTGCTAGTGATCCTAATGTATTTATTAGACCCTCTCCAACATCAGGAACTTTAGGTGGTGTTCACAGAAAAACACGCGAAACAATGCTACTTTGTGAATCGGCAGGCTATGATGTTATTTTGATAGAAACTGTTGGTGTTGGTCAAAGTGAAACGGCTGTTAGAAATATGGTTGATTTCTTTATGCTCCTTGCTTTAACAGGAGCTGGTGATGACTTGCAAGGTATGAAAAAAGGGATTATGGAACTAACTGATTTAATTGTAGTTAATAAAGCAGATGGAGCTAACGAACGTCCAGCTAAAAGAACGATGCGTGAATATCGTCAAATACTTCATGTCCTACAACCAGCTTCACCCGATTGGAGTTCAACAGCAACTGTTGTCTCATCAATTAATCGGACAGGATTTGAACGTGTTTGGGAAATTATTCTTGAATTTAAAGAAACAATGTTAGAAAATAATTATTGGGAAACACGTCGCGAAGAACAAACAAGCGATTGGTTTAAAGCCATGATTAAAGATCGTTTAATCGAAAGCTTTTATAACGAACCAGGCAGAAAAGAAGAAGTTAGTAAATTGGAATTAGAATTATTAGCTGGTAAATTAACAGTTGCAGCAGCAGTTGATAAATTATTCGAATAAAAATAAAACAGCTCAATCTATTGTGGTTGAGCTGTTTTTTAATAAAAAATCAAAAATGTAAGGCTTTTCATTGCGTTATAAGCTAATATGTTTTACTATGTATATAAGAGTTAAAAAGTAAGTGGATATTTTTTTATCCACCTATGAATGAGGATTCATTCAAATGAAACTTAAGGAGGATTATTAATGAGTCATAAAATTAAACGTGCAGCAGTGCTCGGTTCAGGTGTAATGGGTTCAGGAATTGCAGCTCATTTAGCAAATATAGGGATACCGACGATCATGCTTGATGTTGTTCCGAGAGAGTTAACAAAACAAGAAGAGATGAGTGGACTCACATTAGAAGATAAAAAAGTACGTAATCGAATTGCTAATGAAAGCAAAAAAGCATTACTAAAACAACGCCCTTCTTCAATTACTTCACATCAGAGTTTGGAATTAATTGAAACCGGTAACATGACAGATGATATGTCTAAATTAAAAGATGTTGATTGGATAATTGAAGTTGTTGTAGAAAAATTAGAGATTAAAAAACAAGTTTTTGCTGAAGTTGACAAACATCGTAGGGCAGGAACGATTGTTTCATCAAATACTTCAGGTATTTCAATTGAAGCAATGATTGAAGATTGTTCAGATGATATGCAAAAGCACTTTTTAGGTACACACTTCTTTAATCCACCTCGTTATTTAAAATTACTGGAAGTTATTCCAACTCAACATACAGATGAAAGCGTTTTAACATTTATGAAGAAGTTTGGAGAAGACGTCTTAGGTAAAGGTGTTGTTGAAGCAAAAGATACACCAAACTTTATTGCAAATAGAATAGGAACTTATGGTTTATTAGTCACTGTACAAGAAATGCTAAAAGCAGATTTAAGTATTAGTCAAGTTGATTCTGTTACAGGACCACTCATTGGTAGACCTAAAAGTGCAACCTTTAGAACATTAGATGTTGTTGGTTTAGATACGTTTATTAGTGTTGCTAATAATGTCCATGAACAAGTGTCAGGTGCTGAACAAAAAGTATTTGAAGTACCAGAGTTTATGCAGCAAATGGCTGAAAAAGGTTGGTTAGGTGCAAAAACTAAAAAAGGGTTCTTTGAAAAAGTACGTGGAGAAAAAGGCAGTGAAATATTAGAGATAAATCCAGAAACTTTAGAATACGAACCACGTAAACGTCTTAAAACACCAGCAACAGAAATGGCTAATCAGCAAAAAGGACCAGGAAATAAAATTAAAACGCTCATTTCACAAAAAGGAGATGAAGCAAGTGATTTTGTTTGGTCGATTATTAAGCCGGTCTTAATTTATTCAGCTGAACTAGTAGGTGAAATTGCTGATGATATATTAGCTATCGATCAAGCAATGAAGTGGGGCTTTGGCTGGACGATGGGTCCATTTGAAATCTGGGATGCGATTGGTATTAAAAAATCAGTTGAACGTATGCAAGCTGATGGCGATACTGTTCCAGATTGGATTATCGAACTTGCTCAAAAAGAAGATGCTGCATTTTATCGTGTAACCGAAGATAAAGTTGAATATCTCTTAAATAATGAATATAAAGAACAAGTTTTTAATGAAAAAGAAATAGATTTAAAACGTCTTAAAGCAAAAAATGGCGTCATTAAAAAGAATTCAGGTGCTAGTTTAATTGATTTAGGAGATGGCGTGTTAGTTTTAGAATTCCATTCTCAAAGTAATGCCTTAGGACTTGATTCGATTCAAATGATTAACTATGCGATAGATGAAATAGAAAAAAATCCAGAATATAAAGGATTAGTTATTGGGAATCAAGGAAAGAATTTCTGTGTAGGTGCAAATATAGGACTCATGTTAATGGAAGCGCAAGATGATAATTTCTTTGAATTAGATATGGTAATCAAACAATTCCAAAACATGGCCATGAAAATAAAGTACTCTGAAAAACCAGTAGTCACTGCACCCTTCCAAATGGCAGTAGGTGGTGGAGCAGAAGTTACATTACCAGCAGCCGCTGTTCAAGCTTCACAAGAAGCATATATTGGACTTGTTGAAGTGGGTGTAGGATTAATCCCAGGTGGTGGCGGA
>CALZEK010000043.1 GCA_945639745.1 uncultured Bacillaceae bacterium | reverse complement strand
CAGTTGCGAATTTTCACCTAATAAACTAATTAATCGCTGATTAACGTTATATAATCCGACTCCTCCCGTATTAGTTTCACGTCCTCGATGTTTAGCTAATTCATTTATCTCTTCCTTAGTAAAGCCCTTTCCATTATCTTTCACACTCACTCGAATAATTTCGTCTCTTCTTTTAATCTCTACTGAAACAATACCATTTTTTACAATATTATTTAAACCATGTTCAATCGCATTTTCTACTAATGGTTGTATTGTTGATGGTGGTATTAAAACATGTGATAAACCAGAATCTATGTCTAGATTTATTTTTAATCTCTTTGAAAAACGTGCTTCTATTATTTCAATATAAGAAGTTAAGTGTTCATATTCACGTTCTAAAATGATTAAAGACTTAGAAACCAAATTTAAATTAAATCTCATATAATTAGCTAGTTGAATTGTGATATGTCTTGCTCTTTGTGGATCTACTCTGAATAATGTTGCGATTAAATTTAACGTATTAAATAAAAAATGAGGATTAATTTGAGCTTGAAGTGCTCTAAGTTCTGCATCTAAAATATTTGCTTTGATTTTTTCATGTGAAATAACATTTAATTCATTAGAAATAATTTGTCCGATACCTTTTGCTAAGACATGCTCAACTGGACGCATGTGCTGTACTTTTTTAAAATAAAACTTAATTAAACTCATCTCATTTTGAGTACTATTTATTGGTATTATAATAGCTGCTTCTAAAGGACAATTATCATTTGTACATTCAATCTCTTTTTTTGAATAAGCTACTTTAATTGATTTATCTTCAAGTGCTTTTTTAGAAAGTGGCGTAACAATTTTATAGCCTGGTTCATGATGATCAGACCCTAATCCAACATGAGCCAATACATAATCTTCATCTGTTATTGACACCGCAGCTACATCAAGACGATCGTAGAGTAAATTAGCAATACCTTCTGCCATTTCTGTAGTTGACTCTTTTTTTAAGAAAGGTAATGCTTCTTCTGCAATAGTTAATGCTTGTTTTGTTGCTATTGCTGCTTCATTTTCTTGTTCTCTTAATATGATTCCAATCAGCGCTGTAAATATAGCAATACCTATACTATTTGAAAGTACTAAAGGTAAACCTATTATATTAATAACATCTACTATTTCATCTTTTCCGGGATTAATAATTAAAAGTAATTGCATTTGTAAGATAGGAGGAAAGATGCCTATAAACAATGCTTGTATTGGTGAAATCACTCTTTCTTTAGAAAAGAATCTACCTGTTAACCCTGCCAATAATCCTGCTAGTGGATTAATTAAAAGATTTGCTAACCAACCAATACCCCCGAGAAAAAACAAATGCACTCCCGCTATTAATCCAGCGCCTAAACCTACAGCAGGACCACCTAATAATCCTGCAATAACAATCGCGACCAAACTTAAACTAATAATCATTTCATTGTTTTCAACGCTGAAAATCAAATTATGAGTAATCAGGCCATTTTCAGTTATCACTACTCCTAGCGTTGAACTGATCATACCAAATATACCAAAAAACAAAATATTAATTAAGGTCATCTTATTACTAGCTTCTCTGTATATTAATGATTTAAATCCTGGAATTCGCGTAAGTATAAAAGCTATAATTAATATGAGGCCGATACGTTCAATAAGAATAAATGTTAATTCTTTCATTTTATTACCTCATCTTTACTAATTCCTGTTTGTGATTTTAAGTAGAATGCTTCAAAATCAAAATTTTTATCTGGTTTTGTTAATAAAGAACCTATAATTGCACTTAAAAAGCCTATAGGTATTGATATAATTCCAGGATTCAATAAATTAATAAGTGGTTCTTTTTGAATCCAACCATTTATTGGATCCATAATATGAGGACCAATCGTTAATAATATGATTGATGCAAGTAAACCAGTTACCATACCGATAATTGCACCTGATTGTGTAAATCGTCTCCAATAAATTGTCAATACGATGACGGGTAAATTACTAGATGCTGCAACAATAAATGTCAGTGATACTAAAAAGGTTACATTTATATTTTTTAAACCTAAAGCAAATAAAGTAGATATAATACCTATCAAAAATGCAGAGTATTGTGCAGCTCTTAATTGTTCTTTTTCAGTTGATTTACCCTTTTTAATAATATGGTGGTAAATGTCATGCGAAAATGCAGTCGTTGATGAAATTACTAACCCTGCCACGACAGCAACAACTGTTGTAAACGCGACTGCAGATATAAATGCAAGTAAGAAATCGCCACCCAGGGCTTCAGCCAATAAAGGTGCTGCTAAATTACCTGTTGAATCGGCACTTATTAATGTTTCATATCCTATAATAGCAGTCGTTCCTAAACCTAACATTAATGTCATTAAGTAAAAGATACCTATGATCCAACTAGCTGTTAAAACTGATTTTCGAACTTCCAGAGCATTTTTAACCGTATAAAAACGAATTAATATATGTGGTAATCCTGCAGTACCTAGTATGAGTGCTAAATAAAGTGAAATTACTTCTAAAGGATTAGATAATAATTGTCCTGGAATGAAGAATTGATCTCCTAATGGCGTTCCTAGTTTGACTTCTTCAATTAGATCAAAAATACTCCAATTAAATTTTGAAAACACTGTTAATGCTAATAAAAATGTCCCTGATAATAAAAGGACTGTTTTAATTATTTGAACCCAAGAGGTTGCTACCATTCCACCAAAGACAACATAAATTGTCATTAATGTACCTATGATAAATACAGATGTCGAATAGTCTAGATTAAGCAATAACTTAATAAGTAATCCTGATGCAACTAACTGAGGTATCATATAAAAAACAGAGATAATTAATGTACTACTTGCCATTAAAAGTCTCATCTTTTTTTCTGGAAATCTTGTTGCTATAACATCTCCTAAAGAGTATTTACCTAAATGATGAATTGGTTCTGCCACAAAGAATAGAACAACTAAATAAGAAGCTAAAAAGCCAATTGAATATATAAACCCATCAAATCCACTAATCGCTATCGTACCAACAATACCTAGAAAAGACGCTGCACTTATATAATCTCCTGCTATAGCAAGACCGTTTTGGAATCCGGTTAAGGACCCTGATGCCGCATAGTATTCATATGTTGTTTTATTCCTCTTAGCTGCCCAATAAGTAATAATCAATGTACAAATCACAATACAAATGAAGAATAAAAAATAAGTTAAGTTCATTTTTCTTTCCTCATTTTTTCTACTATTTCATCTAATTTTTTCGCTTTTCGAGTATATAAATGCATAATCACTAAAGTCATAATCAATTGTAAAAAAGCATACACCCATATTAGCGGCAAGTTCCAAATAACAGTCGGAGTGTTGATGTATTCAGGAAAGAAAAATAAAGAAAGTGGTAGAGAAAAATAAAACAAAAACAGGATTATTAATAATGGAACCATAAATTTCTTTCTACTTTTTGACCATTCTAAATATATGTCGTTCACATTTAACCCTCCTTGTGTTTATCTCCTCTTTTATATTAATTAACCATTGAGAAAAACCGAATATCTAAATGAATTCATTTAGATATTCGGATGTTTACTTTTTACTTAAACGTATCCCCTAAGTGTGTAACAATTTGTTTCTTTCTTGAAACCACACCTTCAAGTAACGCACGATTTTCTGCTAATTTTACTTTAAATGCTTCTTCAACATTTTTAGTAGATTTACCGATTGCTAAAACGTCCGAATTACTATTAATGATATCTGTTACAACAAGTAAAAATAGGTCTAATTCTTTTTCAGTTAATATGTCATTTATTTCTTTTTCTAATTCTTCGCGTCTTTGATAAACATTTTCTGTATCGATTGCATTAACTTGAGCAATAATTACTTTAGATTCACCAAACGAAAATTCTTTAGCGTCCATTGTAAGTAGTTCATGAGCTGTTTTATCCGCTAATGCTGTGCCGGCTTCTAACATAGCTAATCCATATTCTTCTAAATTAACTTCTGCAATTTCAGCTAAAGCTTTTGCTACGTCAACGTCCACTGGTGTACATGTTGGAGATTTAAATAACAATGAATCTGAAATAATTGCTGAAAGCATTAGTGTTGCAACTTCTTTTTTTATTTCAACTTTATTTTCTTGATACATTTTATAAAGTATTGTCGCAGTACAACCAACAGGTTCTGCTCTAAAGTACAATGGATCATTTGTTTCGAAATTTGAAATTCGATGATGATCAATAACTTCTAAAATTTTAACTTCTCTAATATTATCTACTGATTGCTGAAACTCGTTGTGATCGACTAAAATCACTCCCGTAACATCTTCAGGTACTTCCTGAATCAATTCAGGTGCTGCTAGATTTAAGTAATCTAAAACATAAGCGGTTTCTTTATTTATTTCACCGAGCCTAACAGGGTGAACATTATTACCTAGTTCTGTTTTTAAGTCCGCGTAAACTAATGCCGAACAAATTGAATCTGTGTCAGGGTTTTTATGGCCGAAAATCATTATTTTATCCATTCATACTCTCCTTAAAACTTCTGTATTCATATTACTTATAGTTTATCATATTTAGAATTATATGTTAATTTTAATAATCTTTTATTTATTCATTTACAAATCATTATTTCATTGATTATAGTAGAACCATAGAATTAAATTTAAAGGATGATATAAATGAAAAAAGTTGTCATTGTTGGGGCTGGTATTCTAGGCGCTTCAACAGCCTATGAATTATCAAAGCATAATATCGACGTCACAATTGTTGATGCACAGATTACAGGTGCTGCGACCAATGCTGGCGCTGGGATAATTTGTCCTTGGACAACTAAAAGAAGAAATAAATTGTGGTATAAACTTTCAAAAAATGGTGCGAGATATTATCCGAAATTAATCGAGTCACTTGAAAAAGATAATGAATTTGATCATGGTTATGCGAATCGTGGTGCTCTTTCATTTGATGAAAACTATCAGGAACTTCTATCTTTAAAAGAAAAACTTTTAAAAATGAGGGAAACAGATCCTGAAATTGGGGAATTAAAATTATTAAATAATGATGAAACAACAGATTTATATCCATTTACTGACTTTAAATTTCATTCATTATTTATTGGAGGTGCTGCACAAGTTGATGGAGAAAAATTAAAAAAATCACTTTTAAATGCTGCGGCTAAAAATAATGTAAAAATAATTAACGGATCTGCTTCCCTACATCAATCATTATCAGAAAAACCTATTTTAGAAATTAATAATAACCCCATTAGCTATGATTACTTAATCGCAGCTAATGGGGCTTGGATGAAAAGTTTTTTTGAACCTATAGATATTCAATTAAGAATTGATTTTCAAAAAGGGCAGATCATTCATTTAAAAAACAATCAATTAATGACTGAAAAACTTCCGATTCTTATGATGCCTAACAGCCAATATATTCTTGGCTTTCCTAATGATAAGTTAGTTGTTGGACCAACTCGTGAATCTATTAATGTGATGGACACATCTATAACAGCAGATGGAATTTTTAATATTTTAAAGAAATTAAACGATTCCCTTCCCCTGTTATTAAATGCTGATTTAGCTCAAATTAAAATGGGATTTAGACCTAATACGTTTAATCGACTACCTATTTTTGGCGCCTTACCTAGTTATCCTTATATTTTTCTTGCCAATGGACTTGGCGCATCTGGACTTACGACTGGCCCTTATGTCGCAAAGTTATTAAGTCAACTCCTACTCAATAAAAAAACGGTAATTAATACAGCACCATACCATGTTGGTCAATTAATTAAGAATAATTAATTTCTTTTTGACGCTTTTCAATCATTTTAGTGAATTTTAAATATGAGTATTCAAAAATAGGACTTTGAACAAATGTAAAGATAAAGGTAAAGATAAAAACAGGACCACCAATAACTAAGCCAATAACCAATATGATTAGTTCAATAATAATTCTCACTCGACCAATTGGATATCCGGTTTTATCAGCAATAGATAACATGAATCCATCCCGTGGCCCTGAACCAAGTCCGGCAGCATTATATAATCCACCACCAAAGCCCATAATTACGATTCCTAAAATCATAAATGTTATATCTAACGGTAAATTTGTCGGATTGGGTAAAAGATCAGTCCATAGATAAAAATCAACAAGTAAACCAATTAACATAACATTTAGTAAGGTGCCTAATCTAACATATGTGTGGTCTAACACCAGTGCAATGATAATTAAAATTACACCGATGATTATATTCCAAGTTCCGATACTTAATCCATAAATATCATAAAAACCAACATTTAACACATCCCAGGGATGAAGGCCTAAATAACTCATTTTAATCGCTAAGCTTATTCCAAAACTAAATATAAGAACCCCTAACATAAAAAAAATTAACCTATATAAAAACAAATATTTTCACCAACCTCATTATAAACTAACCTTATTATAACGATTAAAAGAATAAATTCATATAATAAAGTGAATATCTGAATATTTTATATTTAATTATTCTATTGACATTCTATTTTAATAGCTTCAAAATAGATAGTCGGTTCATTTTTATTTAGCTGAAATTGGATTGATTATAGTATATGATAAAATAAACAATAATTTTGAAAGGGAGATAAGTTATGAATAAAATGACCAATGTATTTTGGGTTTCATCTGGACTTATTTTAATATTAGTTTTATTCGGAACAATCGTACCCGAAACTTTTGAAAATGTTACTTTGCAGTTGCAAGATATAATTACGGATTATTTTAGTTGGTACTATTTAATTGTCGTAGCCGCTATTGTTTTATTTGTTGCCTTCTTTATTTTTAATTCAGTCGGCACAATTAGATTAGGAAAACCTGACGATCGTCCTGATTTCTCATTAGCTACATGGTTTGCCATGTTGTTTAGTGCTGGGATGGGGATTGGGCTTGTCTTTTGGGGGGCTGCTGAACCGCTTGCCCATTACATTAATCCACCAATTGCTGATGGAGAAACGCCAGAAGCATATAAAGAAGCGCTCACCTATACCTTCTTCCATTGGGGAATTCACGCCTGGGCAATTTATGCTGTCGTTGCTTTTTCTTTAGCATACTTCCAGTTTAGAAAAGGATTTCCAGGACTGATTTCTGCCACTTTGAGGCCGATTTTCGGTAAAAAAATGGATGGACCACTTGGTAATATGATCGATATCTTAGCTGTTATTGCAACAGTAATTGGTGTAGCAACAACTTTAGGATTTGGTTCTAAACAAATTAATGGTGGGTTATCATATTTATTTGATATTCCTATTTCGTTTACAGTCCAATTAATTATTGTTTTAATTGTAACAGTTTTGTTCATCATTTCAGCTTGGTCAGGACTTGGTAAAGGCATTAGATATTTAAGTAATACAAATTTAGTTCTAGCTGTTTTAATCTTTGTTTTAGTATTTATTTTAGGGCCTACCGTATTGATTTTAAACTTGTTTTCTGACTCACTAGGTAAGTACATTACAGATATTGCTCACATGAGCTTTAGAAGCGCTCCATTAAGTGAAGATGGACAAACTTGGATTAATAACTGGACAACCTTCTATTGGGCATGGTGGATCGCTTGGTCACCTTTTGTTGGAATTTTCATTGCTCGTATTTCAAAAGGACGTACGATTAGAGAGTTCTTAATTGGTGTAACACTAGTTCCTTCATTTATTGGATTTTTATGGTTTAGTGTCTTTGGTACATCAGCCATTGAAATTCAAAAAGCAGGCATTATTGATCTGAGTGGCCTACAAACTGAAGAAGTTCTTTTTGCTGTATTTAGCCAATTTCCATGGGGAACCGTATTATCATTCATTGCCTTAGCATTAATCCTTTCGTTCTTTATTACATCTGCTGACTCTGCTACTTTTGTTCTCGGGATGCAAACAACAAACGGATCACTTACACCTCCTCATCAAATTAAAATATCGTGGGGAATTGCTCA
This sequence comes from uncultured Bacillaceae bacterium, assembly GCA_945639745.1. Lineage (GTDB taxonomy): Bacteria > Bacillota > Bacilli > Bacillales > Amphibacillaceae > Pseudogracilibacillus. Next base: position 1,166 of record CALZEK010000043.1, on the reverse strand, counting down.
ATCAGCCGTTGCACTCATCTTGCTTTATAGCGGAGGTTTAGATGCTTTAGAAAACATACTTATCATTGCTGCCTTACCTTTTTCAGTCATTATTATACTAATGATGGTTTCATTATTCCGTTCTTTAATGGAAGAAAAAAAAGAATTACAACTAAATCAAAATTCTAATGACAAATAAATTAAGTAAGTATTAAATTTTCGCCTCTAACATTTAATTAAACGTTAGAGGCGTTTTTTTAATCTAATAATTAATATTTATTTTAATTATTAAAATTACTCATTAAAAATATAAGAATTATTGATTTCACACTTTCATACATAATCATAAAAATGCTAGTTTTAAGTCATTTAAAACTTATTTCAAATAAAAAAAGTCTCACTCATCCTATAGTAATAAGGATTGTGAGACTTAATTAATTTATTGAGTTTTTTAATGAAAGTTTCAAAAGATACCAGTGGCCGGGATCGAACCGGCACTCCCTAAGGAACGGGATTTTGAATCCCGCGTGTCTGCCAATTCCACCACACTGGCAAATGTTTTTAAAGATAAAAAAACCACCAGCAAATGCTTGGTGAAAAATAATATGGAGGCGGCAACCGGATTTGAACCGGTGGTAAAGGTTTTGCAGACCTCTGCCTTACCACTTGGCTATGCCGCCAATTAAGTATTAAATTGGTTTGTCACCAATTAAAATCAAATTGGCTATGCTACCAATAAAAATTTGATTAGATAACTACCAGTCTAAATAATTAAAGCGGAAGACGGGATTCGAACCCGCGACCTCCACCTTGGCAAGGTGATATTCTACCACTGAACTACTTCCGCATAATAAGCTGGGCTACAAGGATTCGAACCTTGGAATGACGGGACCAAAACCCGTTGCCTTACCGCTTGGCTATAGCCCAATATAATAAATGGGGCGACCGGAGGGATTTGAACCCTCGAGTGCCGGAGCCACAATCCGGTGCGTTAACCGCTTCGCCACGATCGCCATTTAAGTATTACTCTAGATTACATGAAGAATAATGGCAGGGGTAGAAGGATTCGAACCCTCATCGACGGTTTTGGAGACCGGTATTCTACCATTGAACTATACCCCTATAAATAAGAGTGGTGGGGGGCAGATTCGAACTGCCGAACCCGTTGGGAGCGGATTTACAGTCCG